>JBILFS010000355.1:0-3026 GCA_044351455.1 Paludibacter sp.
GATTCCCAGAACGGTCGTGATTTGCACCGATCTTTTCACCGAATTTATGGAGATGAATAATCTGTACGAAATTGCCCTTTCGGATTTACCTGATGAAGAAATCCTCAGGCATTTTCTGAAAGGCAGGCTTCCCAGGCAACTTCTTGCCGATTTATATATTTTTCTGGGGGTTGTGAATACACCCGTAACGGTCAGATCGAGCAGTTTATTAGAAGACTCGCATTACCAACCATTTGCAGGAATTTATTCTACCTACATGGTTCCTTACGATAAAAACAACAGAACGCACACACTGATGATGCTGACAGAGGCAATCAAAGGCGTGTACGCATCGGTATATTATCAGGAGAGCAAAGCATATATGACTGCTACCAAGAATGTTATCGACGAAGAAAAAATGGCGGTAGTGCTTCAGGAAACCTGTGGAACGGCTTATAATAACAAATTCTACCCTTCTTTTTCAGGTGTTGCCAGGTCGTTGAATTATTATCCTGTTGGTTCAGAAAAACCTGAAGAAGGCATCGCCAATATTGCCCTTGGTTTAGGAAAATATATTGTGGATGGCGGACAATCGCTGCGGTTTTCTCCGGCTTATCCGGAGCATATTTTACAACTAAGTTCCACAGATTATGCCCTGAAACAAACCCAACAGCATTTCAATGCACTCGACATTCAGAATCTTCAATTTATTCCACAAACGGATGATGGATTCAATATTTTAAAACTTCCTTTGAAAGATGCAGAAACAGATGGAACCCTGAAATTTATTGCTTCCACTTTTGATCCGACCGAACAGGTCATTCATGATGGTCTGTATCCCGGAGGCAGGAAATTAATTACCTTCGCCAATATTCTTAAACACAAATACATACCTCTTGCTGAAATTCTGAAGGATATTTTAAGAATTTCGGTAAAGGAAATGGGCAGACAGGTGGAGATTGAATTCGCAGTCAATCTGGATTACACATCAGCAAAACAACATAATTTTTACTTTTTGCAAATTCGACCGATGGTTGATAACCGCGAAGTTATCAACGATGATTTATCATCCATTCAACCGGAACAATGCATCATCAAAACTGAAAAGGCATTGGGACATGGCGTTTACGGCGAACTCAAAGACATCATCTATGTCAGACAGGACAAATTCAATCCATCCAAAAACCGCGATATCATGGTTGAAATTGAAAAACTGAACAGAAAAATGCTTGAAGAAAAGAAAAATTATATCCTGATTGGTCCGGGTAGATGGGGATCTTCCGACCCCTGGCTGGGCATTCCTGTGAAATGGACACAAATCAGTCAGGCTCAGGTAATTGTAGAAGCAGGTTTATCCTCATACAGGGTGGAACCAAGTCAGGGCACCCATTTCTTTCAAAACCTGAGTTCCTTTGGCGTTTCCTATTTCACAATCAATACATATATCAACGAAGGCATGTGCGATACGGCATTTCTGGACAATCAAAAGGCAGTGTATGAATCAGCATATGTTCGCCATATCAGATTTGAATGTCCGGTAATTGTAAAGGTTGATGGCCGCAAAAATACAGGTGTCATCCTGAAACCGGGTTTAAATCAAAAGAAATGTGAATAAACCATCCATATCTGACATTTTTTCTTAATTTCGCAGGAATTTTAAAAATCAATCTATGTCAACAGAAGCAATACCAAAGGGGCATCCCAAAGGGCTTTATTTTATTTTCGTAACCGGAATGTGGGAACGTTTCAGTTATTATGGAATGAGGGCTTTATTTGTGTTATACATGACAAAAGCGCTGTTCTTCGACAAAGCCCTGAGTTCTCAGATTTACGGCAGTTATACCGGTTTGGTTTATTTAACACCGCTGATCGGAGGTTATATGGCCGACAAATACTGGGGAAACCGGAAATCCATCATCGTAGGTGGTATTTTAATGGCCATTGGTCAGTTATTGCTGTTTTTATCGGGAACATTTTATCAGGAAGCCCAATTAGCAGGTATATTGATGTTTACAGGATTGGGATTTTTGATTTTCGGAAATGGATTTTTCAAACCCTGCATCACAACAGTAGTAGGTCAACTATATCCTCCCGGCGATAAACGGATCGATTCAGGATTTACCATTTACTATATGGGAATTAATCTCGGCGCCTTTTTAGCACCTTTAGCCTGTGGATTCTGGGGTGATACGGGAAATCCTGCAGATTTTAAATGGGGATTCCTGATTGCCGCTATCGGTATGATTTTCAGCGTAATATTCTTCATTATATTAAAAAATAAAATGATGATTGGTCCGGATGGCGAACAACTTGGCGTGAGACCGGAATACATGAACAAAAAAACCGACACACCTGAATCAGCACCCATTTCTAAAAAATCAACATGGGTATGGTCGCTGATATGTGTTGTGCTAATTGGTTTATTTTATGTCTTATTAGACAAAGATATTATAGGTGCCTTTATTTTCGCCATCACCATTGCAGCACCGGGCTATATCCTTTCCGATCCGGGTCTGACTAAAATAGAAAAACAAAGAATCTGGGTGATATATATTGTTGCTTTCTTTGTGATTTTCTTCTGGTCGGCATTCGAACAGGCAGGTGTATCCCTCACTTATTTTGCAGAAGAACAAACCAACCGTGAATTCCTGGGCACACTCATTCCCGCCTCCTATTTCCAGTCGGTTAATGCCGTTGCCATCGTAATTTTCGCACCGATATTCGTTTGGTTATGGGGAGGTTTGGGCAAGAAAAATGCGGAACCCAACTCCCTGCAAAAACAAGCCATAGGACTATTCCTGTTGGCATTGGGTTATCTGATTATCGCTTTTGGAGTAAAAGGAATAGCACCCGGAATCAAAGTAAGCATGATTTGGTTGTTGAGTTTATATACCATCCATACTTTTGGAGAATTATGTTTATCACCAATCGGTTTATCCATGGTAAATAAATTAGCACCGTTGAAATTTGCATCCTTATTGATGGGTGTCTGGTTTATGAGCACCTCGGCTGCCAATAAATTCTCCGGAACACTGAGCAGTTTATAT
>JBILFS010000356.1:0-3014 GCA_044351455.1 Paludibacter sp.
CTATTATTATGTAAGCAACATCAGGAAATATTGTGTTGTGCGAATCTAATCTATCAACAACTGCGAAAAGATTGTGGTAATACTCCGCACCTTTTACGTAGGATAAATTATTGAGTTTTGTTCTAAAGGCATTTTTATCCCAATAAGGATTTAGTCCTCTAGCTTCCAGTTCTTCGAGTTCCTCAACCTCATAGTTTGGGCTAATGCTTCCTCCGGCGTTACAGGCCTCGATTGTGCGATAAATTCCATGCGCTTCCTGCTGTCCGCCCACCAATCTATTGATGGTACTGATGCCCATTGTTCCTTGGTTATCCAATTGGGTTTCGTTTTAGTTTCCATTGCACTTAAATGAGGTTTCAAAATTAGTGTTTTCATTTGAAATGTCTAATATTTTATTTGCAAATTACGAAGCGATTGATTATTTAATGAGAATTTAGCTTTACTTTTTCTGCTTCAAAAATATACAATAGATTTGATTAATCCAACAACTAAATTCAATTAACGAAAAAAAAATCACGATTCCTCCATCTCCTCCGCCGTTTCTCTAGTTTTCAGGAATCCCGATGGGGATACACCAAATTTCTCTTTGAAGCTTTTGACAAAGTATTTAGGCGAGCTATAGCCAAGCATGTACGTAATGTCCGAGATATTGTATTTGGGATTATTGGTGAGCATGGTAGAATTTATGACCTGCTCGTCGGCTTTCCGGTTTTGATTTCACTCCCAATACGCCGGCACTTCAGATAATCCGTTTTTTTTCAAAATCCTGAATTTTCTGATTTCATATTTGTCATGAAACCATTCATTGGCTTTCCATGTCAACCAGGCGGAACCTGCGCCAACTACTGCGCCTGCCAGTACATCCGATGGATAATGGACACCCAGATGCATCCGGGAATATCCCACGGATGCTGCCCAGAGATAGGAAGGTGCAATGATGTACCATTTTGGATATTTTAAACTCAGGGCAGTGGCGGTTGCAAAGGCCCCGGAAGTATGACCGGATGGCATGGATGCATCATCTAAAATTTGATAATTGTTGATATCCTGCGGATAGCTTTCATAGGGGCGCGACCGGTTAACAACTTTCTTTAGCGAATAAGTAATCGTATAGTTTACTGCAGATGCTCCAATGATATAAGCTGCATCATAAAGCAGATTATTATTATCTGTCAACAAGCCAATTCCACCCACAATCAGGGGAACCGCAATAATCATGGGTTTGGTTGTTTCACTCAGGAAAACAGATACGGGTTTAAACCCTGCATTGCTCTGATTAATTTGTTTCAACCATGCAAAATCGGTATTTTGAGCATTGATTTTTAAGGTATTCACAAAAAAAAGTCCTGAAAGCAGAATAATTGTCGTAAATTTGTGCTTCATTTTTTTTAGTATAATTTTTTACGTTTGCCTTTGGCGAACAAAGATAGGTATTTCCATGTATAAAATTGCGGTTATTGGTCCGGAATCAACAGGTAAATCAGCGCTCACTGAAGCTTTGGCAGCTCATTTCGGAGGAGATCTGGTACCTGAATACGCCAGGACATATGTGGAAGCTTTGAACAGACATTACGAGTTTGAAGACGTTTGCGCTATTGCACAAAAACAAGTTGAGTTCGAAAATGCATATATGGGGAACAATTCTCCGGGTTATGTGTTTTTTGATACAGATTTGATTATCACCAAAGTATGGTTTGATTACTGTTATAATAAGATACCGGAATTTGTCGACAATCAACTGAAAAAAGGCTTTTTTGATTTGTATCTTATTTGTGAACCCGACCTGCCATGGGAGCCGGATCCGGTAAGAGAGCATGGTAATGACAGGGATTATTTTTTTGAAAGATATAGTCAGGAAGTAATACAATCAGGAAAACCCATGATAAAAATCAATGGGTCAGGATTTTTAAGAACAGCCAGAGCAATTCAGGCGATTAATCAATTTTTTAAAGTAACGAATATGAATTCTAAAGACACGCTCGAAACAGTTCGCCAACTGGCGGATGTACACAGCATGAAAGAAATATGTCATCAGCAACTGATGAACAATCCGATGCCTTCCACTTCCATCTTATCAGAAATTGTCAACCTGACCCGTGCAGTGCTTTTTCCGGGTTATTTCGGGGATGCAGGTGTTAATTCGGATACCATGTTGTATCACATCGGTGTGAATGTGGATAAACTGCAGTCGCTGCTTTTCAAACAAATCAAAGCCGGATTGTGCTTCGAAGCTGTTTCGGAGGATCAGATTTGTGATGATACCGACAGGGTTGCCCGGCAGAAAACACTGAATTTTATTCAGCAACTACCGGAAATACGCAAAAAACTGCACACGGACATCATTGCGGCTTACAATGGCGACCCTGCGGCCAAAAGTTTTGGCGAGGTTATCTTCTGTTATCCAAGTATTCGCGCCATCAGCAGTTATCGCATTGCCAATGCATTACTCAGAGATGATGTCCCGCTTATTCCGCGTATTATTACCGAAATGGCTCATTCCGAAACGGGTATCGACATTCATCCGGGAGCTACAATCGATGAGTTTTTCACCATCGATCATGGTACGGGAGTAGTTATTGGAGAAACGGCTCGCATCGGTCGCAATGTAAAAATGTTCCAGGGAGTAACGCTTGGAGCCAAAAGTTTTCCGCTGGATGAAAATGGTAATCCGATCAAGGGTATCGACAGGCATCCGAAAATCGGTAACGATGTGATTATTTATTCCAATTCAACCATCCTCGGAAATATCAAAGTGGGCGATGGTGCGGTTATCGGGGGTAATATCTGGGTCGATCAGGACGTGGCCCCCGGCGCAAAATTGATTCAACGCAAATAACCGTAGGGATGAAAGATTTTTCATCCCAATAACCAATCCGAAAGGATGAAAGATTTTTCATCCCAACAAACGCCCGATAATACATGACAGAAAATAATTACATCGCAAAAACCTTAAAAGGATTAGAGGAAGTCCTGGCAGGTGAACTGATTGCACTTGGTGCTAACAACGTAGAGAT
>JBILFS010000357.1:0-3013 GCA_044351455.1 Paludibacter sp.
ATTGGCACCCATTTCGACGATAGCCAATTGATGTTCCGACTTCAACTGTAATAAAGTCAGCGGAACACCAATATGGTTATTCAGATTTCCCTTTGTAAAATGAATTTTATATTTTTCCTTCAACACAGCAGCAATCAACTCCTTGGAAGTTGTTTTGCCATTGGATCCGGTGATGCCTATGATTTTAGTTCCCAGTGTTTTCCGGTGAAAAGTGGCCAAATCCTGCAATGTTTTGAGGACATCATCCACCAGGATGTATTTTTCATTGATGGCATATTGCGGTTCATCAACGACCGCATATTGACAACCCTTTTCCAGTGCACCGGCAGCAAACGCATTGGCATTGAAATTTTCACCTTTCAACGCAAAGAAAATTGAGCCCGGAATGCAGTTTCTGCTATCGGTTGTAATCTGTGGATATTCCTGAAACAGATCGTATAAATACATAAAAATCAGTTTGATATTATTTGATTTGATAAGCAAAACTTACGTGCCAGTGACCCTGGGTAACATAATCAGTACCCGTTTTGTATAAATTATTTAAACCGAAATCGTAGCCGGATTTCAGAATAAATTTACGCCATTGAACACCTCCGCCAGCTCCTAACTGGATGTTCAGGGGACTGATTTTATCAGGATAAAGTCTTATTACATCGCCTGTTGGTTTGATTCCGGTATAATTCGCCCAGTTTGATTCCAGTGTTGAGGTCATCCATTGGTTTTGTGCCAGTCCCAATTGAAAATTTGGTCCGGCATAGCCGAATACATGAAAATCCTTGAAAAGTTTCAACTGATAGGTAAGTCTTACCGGAATGTCAAAACCATGCGTCCAGGTATTATAAACCACACTGTCAGCCGATGGATATTTCTGAACTTTATGAGAATAAGCATTGTAATACAGCAAACCCGTTTGAATGCCGAATTTATTTTTCAACTCCCATTCCGCCATAGCCCCAATTCTGACAGCATCAAAATAGGTTTTACTGGTAATCTCACCCAATCTTTTCGG
Organism: Paludibacter sp.; assembly: GCA_044351455.1. Classification (GTDB taxonomy): domain Bacteria; phylum Bacteroidota; class Bacteroidia; order Bacteroidales; family Paludibacteraceae; genus Paludibacter. The sequence goes on from JBILFS010000357.1 coordinate 1,010, forward strand.
ATTGAAATAGCCACCCTCAATGGTGATTTTCTGAGCATTCAGCACTGAAGTTGCAACGAAAAACAGAAGTAACAATAACTTTGGTTTAATATTCATCATTTTATTTATTTCAGAATGTAATTTGGAGCACAAAGATAAATTTTTTCCGTGGTTTTTCCATCATTTTTTATGAAAGTTAAGGTTTTGAGGGCTTTATTGAGAATATTTTTAACCACATAAGTCATATAAGTCACATTAGAAATAACAAACCGGCTTCAATTAAAAACTACTATTTTATAATAACCACCTATGATTGGTTTTTAAAATATCTTCTTATGTGACTTATGTGACTAATGTGGTTAAATATTTCATTTTATCAGATTAAATCATTTACTTTGTGTTTCATTATAAGTTAAAAAATTATGACTGAAATATTATTGATTATCATTGGATTAGCCCTTGGTGCCCTGACCGCATGGTTGTTAACAAAGTCGAAGTTTTCAACCAAATTGCAGGCTGAAGTTGATTTGAGAAAGGAAAGGGAGATGCAACTGACTATGCTTCAATCTAATCTGGAGAAAGATAAACTATATCTCAATCAGGAAATTAACAAACTTCAAATACAATTAGATGAAAAGAATCAGGAATTGAAGGGAAAAGAGGGAGCGTTGGATGTTTCAAAAACCCTGAATATCAGACAGGAAAAGGAAATTGAAACGATGAATGAGAAACTGAAAACGCTAAAGACGGAGATTGAGCAAATCGGACAGAAATATGCCGCTGAGTTTAAAAATTTAGCCAATGAAATTCTGGAGGATAAGTCACAAAAGTTCACCATTCAGAATCAGAAGAACCTGGAAAGCATCCTGAAACCGCTGGATGAGAATATCCGGGAATTTAAAAAAACTGTTTCTGAGGCATACGACAAAGAATCGAAGGAGCGTTTCTCATTGGGTAATGAAGTGAAAAAACTTGCAGAACTGAATCTGCTAATGAGTGAGGAGGCCCGTAATCTGACCAAAGCATTGAAAGGTGAAGCGAAAACGCAGGGCGACTGGGGTGAAATGATTCTGGAGACCATCCTCGAAAAATCGGGTTTGCGCAGAGATGAAGAATATTTCATGCAGATGGAATTAAAGGATGAGGAAGGAAAAGCCATCCGCTCAGATTCAGGAAATTCCAAAATGCGTCCCGATGCTGTGATAAAATATCCGGATAACCGAACAGTCATCATCGATTCGAAAGTTTCGCTCAACGCTTTTACCCGCTACATGGATGCCACTGATCAGGAAATTCAGAAAAAGGAACTGGATGCGCATGTGTCTGCTGTTAAAAATCATATCATCAGTTTAAGCAATAAAGGTTACGACGATTACGACAAAGCACTGGATTTCGTGATGATGTTTATCCCAAGTGAACCGGCTTATATCGCTGCCATGCAGGGTGATGGTAATTTATGGTCGTTTGCATACGAAAAACGCATCCTGCTGATGAATCCAACCAACCTTATCACTTCCCTGAAACTGATTGTTGATTTGTGGAAACGGGAGTATCAAAACAGAAATGCACAGGCCATTGCCGATCGGGGAGCATTGCTTTACGACAAATTTGCAGGTTTTGTTGATAATCTAAAGGATGTGGGTGATAAAATTGAAAAAGCAAATAAGTCGTATCAGAATGCCTATAGTCAGCTTGCTACCGGTCCGGGAAATTTATTGAATCAGGCCAATGAGTTAAAAAAACTCGGGGTGAAGTCGAAGAAACAGCTTGGAGCAGCGCTTAGTGACGAGTGATGAATGATTAAACCAATAATATAAACACATGAAGAAGAGTGCATTAAAACCTTTTTTTCGGGATAAAAGCAATATCAGAAAGAAGAAAGAAGATATTGGTTTATCACCTTATGCAGTAGTTTTCAGGGGGGAACAAAAAATTGAGAAAACCCTGATTTTTGCTATGGATTTTACTTTGGAAGAACTGTCGGAATTTGAAGTAAAAACACCGGAAGAGTTGCAGTCACTGCAT
>JBILFS010000358.1:0-3008 GCA_044351455.1 Paludibacter sp.
CGACAGTAGCCGGACTAACAAGCAAGGCATTATCGCCATCAGCAGTATATTGCCATGGACGGAAAGCAGCTCTTGGGATAATCATGCAAAACCATTTTTTATGCTGATAAAAACAAACGATATTCATCATTGGCTCCTCATTTTCAGAAGTTTGCAAACTCCTGTAGATTCCTCTGAAAGCTTCTACAGCGCCTTGTTCTTCTTCTGATTCAATACAAATGATGGTTCGTAAATAGTTTTTTAAAAAATAAATATCCGTTTTTTCGTGATGAGAAATCAGACTTGCATGTTTAAATTTCATCCTGAAATAATCGGAAACGAGGGGTAAAAAACTTTTAGTTCCTGCCTGAAAATGCAAATGATCAGGCGCAGAAGCACCACATCGCGGTCCGTTATAAAAAACCAGATAATGGTCCATCAATTTTGTGATATTCAGCATATCGCCAAAAACCGGCCATATTTCCTGGTAACGATGTTTGATGGATGGTATTGTATAATGTTCCGGAAAAACAGGAAAAGGATTCACCAACACTTCATATTCGCCGATATTGACACCCCGTTGTTGAGCGGGTCTGTTCTCTGCACACAAAAAACAAGGACGTTCTGCGATGCTTTTTGCATCCGTTTTCGCACCGGTTGAAACGATACGGGCAGGATTAAACTGTACTGCAACTTCAAAATCACCAAAAGAGAAACTTTTCGTTTGAATTTGTTTCAATCCTTCGTAATTCTTTGCTGCCAGATCCCAGTCGGTCAACTGAGCATCAAACAACCTCCTGACCTGTTGATTTAAAACACTCATATTTTTAAAATATTCCCTGTATTAATTAACTCACTTCCTGTTCATTCTTGCTTTCAGTTCGATGGTTCTGATTCTGTCTTTATACAAATTATGCGCATTCATTTTAACAATATCTAAAGAAGCATCCGAATTATCATCCCAGCGACGGCAAAGATAAACCGAGTCGTAAATTCTTCCAATCTGATATTCCCTGCTGATCGCTAATCCAAGTGCATAATCTTCTCCATAACTGGTATTTGGCACCTTTATTTCCCTTAAAACGGGTGTGTAAAATGCTCTCGGAGCACCCAATCCGTTAATTCTTAATGCATTATTTCTTCCGTTATCCGGTGTCCATTCCTTGTGATCAATCAAACCCGGGGGAATTACTTCCAGTTTGAAATTCGTCATGGTATACGAACCAACAACCATGGCACAATTTTGCTCATAGAAGGCATCCACAATTTTCTGCAGGGTATTATCATTCTGATAAATATCATCACTATCCAGTTGAATGGCAAATTTTCCACAAAGTTCTGAATCAACTCCCGCATTCCAGCAACCACCTATACCCAGATCATTTCTATCCGGAATGATGTGAATCAACCTTTTATCTAAGGCTGCATATTGTTGAATCAGTTCGGAAGTACCATCCGTAGAATAATTATCCACAATAATCAAATTGAAATCAAAAGCAGTTTTTTGCGTCAAAACAGATTTAATAGCATCTTCAATGGTTTTAACACGATTTCTTACCGGAATAATGACTGAAGCTTCAACCGGAAAACTACTGTCGGTGAATGCAATTTTTTTGAATGATGGGGCCAGATAGCCACCGATATTCTTCAGGTGATTCGTACAAGCCACTTCCATTTCAATCTGCACTGCCCTGTTTTTAGGATCAACATAATCAAATATTTTCTCTCCACTTTTTCTGTTATCCGATTCAATTTCAGTATATAAATACTCATTCATGTGGAATAATTCTGCTTTTTCTGAAACTTTCAATCTGAGGTCGTATAAACCTGCAAACTTAAAGTCAACAGTCATGGTGGATGCAGCAAGTTTCAGCAAATCAGATCTGTAAAACAACACAGAACCAAAATTGAAATCATCGCGAAGACTTCCGGCCTGATAATCAATCAATGGACAATTAGACTGTACGCCATTGATAATCTGATAGTAATCGGCATACACCAAACCGGCATTGGTATCCTGTGCAATTTTCACATATCTCTCAAGGGCATACTGTCCTAAACTCAATGCCGTATTTTTGGTATAAATCAAAGAATACGCAGTATCAGAATGCGCTGCTATCATTTTGATTGTTGCTGTGCAGTTCAGCGAATCAGCTATAAGCGAAACACAACCAGCCGGAACTTTTGAACGCTCATCGGGACAAATGACATAAACGAGATTTACCAATGCAGAACTTTGTAATGTTTGAATTGTTTTCTGCAAATCTTCAGTTTCATTATAAATTATGAAACAATTAATTTTTTTCATACAATATTATTTTCGGATTTATTTATGCTTTTCTTTGGTTTTCAATCTGACCCTGTTTTTAATTTATAATAATATTTTCTAAGAAACAAAACTATCAGATGAAATCACGATACAAAAATAGTTATAATTTTTAATTTTTAAAATCAAATCGTTAATTAATAAAATATTTTTAAAATAATTCTTGCCAGCGTAAAGAAATTCAGTTATTTTTGCAAAGTGAAATTCCTAATCATTCAATCATATGCATTTAATTGCCGACAGCGGATCAACCAAAACACATTGGTGTTTAATCGAAGGTAAAGTTATAATAAAAGAACTATTTACCAAAGGGATTAATCCTTTTTATCAGGAGAAACACGACATAGAGCAGGATCTTGCAGCTAATCTTTTACCTGGTCTTTCAGGTTACAGCATCAACAGGATCAGCTTTTACGGAGCAGGCTGCTCTTTCCCTGAGAAGAAGTTAATTGTATTTGAGGCTTTGGGTCGTTTTTTTAAGAATACAGTTATTGAGGTTGAAAGTGATTTATTAGGAGCCGCCAGATCCTTATGCGGAAATTCTGCAGGCATTGCCTGTATTTTAGGAACCGGATCCAATTCATGTTATTATGATGGAAATGAGATTATTGAAAATGTTTCACCTTTAGGTTTTATTCTTGGTGATGAAGGCAGCGGGGCTGTATTATCAAAAAAACTGGTATCAGATTGTTTAAAAAAACAA
>JBILFS010000359.1:0-3004 GCA_044351455.1 Paludibacter sp.
TGTTTGTTTCAATGCAACCATTTTAAATACACATTTGCGGGGTGTAGCAATATATATGAATTCATCTACAAATGTGGCCTCTGGATCTCTAATGTTTAATGTTACCGGTACAACGGTTGTAAATAGCTGTTCATCAGAAGGTTTAATAGATGTAGCATATTCGGGGGCTTCTTTATTGAGTGCAGGCGGACTTTCTGCTAAGGCTGAAATGTCAGGAATTATAATTAACTCTTATAGCAATGTTAACCTGAAGGTAGTTTCTACGGGTACAGCAACAGCAGTAAATGTTGGAGCGCTTGTTGGTCTATCGGCTTCAACTACTTCAATTAAAAACAACTATGCCCGTGGAAAAATTGATGTTAATGTAGCCAACAATAGCCCTCTTTATGCAGGTGGAATTCTGGGAAGTGGCAATGCCGGAGTCTATAATTGTTATTCTTCATCGATTATCAGTGCAAAGGGTGTTTCGGGAAATGTGAAAGTTGGTGGAATTGTTGGCCAACGCTTAGGTAATGTAATGAACTGTATTGCATTGAATCCGAAATTAACTGCTATTTGTTCAAGCGGAACAATAACGATTTGTCGTGTTACTGATTCTTCTTCCACAGGGTCATTGGCAGCCAATTACGCCATCGAAACCATGGAATTATTTAGTGGAACAACGGGTTTAGGATCACTTGTCGTGGGAGTTGTCTCGGATATTTCAGGTGTACAGGGTGATAATCTCAACGAGAAATTGCCGGTAGTTTTATTACAAGCATGGGCTTCAAATTCAATTAATTTACCTCCCACAGGTACAAGTTGGTCAGGATGGTCTGTGATAACGCCCGATGTGTATCCGGTTTTATCAACAAGTTCTTTACCAACCTCAGTAGTTCTTCAACCTGAATCCCTAACATTAGCCAAAGGTGAAAATAAGGTTGTCAATGCTTTGGTTTTACCCGGCTCAGCATCGCAAAATGTAATATGGTCGTCAACAGATGAAACTATTGTTACAGTAACCTCATCAGGTAAAATTACCGGTATTAATGAAGGGGTTACAACAGTGAAAGCAACGACTGCTGATGGTAGTTTATTTGCATTATGCAACGTCAGAGTGAATAATGAAACGTATAATCCTGTTACCGGAATATCATTTGACAACGCCAATACTTCACTTTTGACAGGTAATACATTTCAACTAAATCCATTGGTTTTACCTGTTAACGCCACAAATAAAAAGGTCATTTATTCAACAACTAATTCGGCGGTAGCTACTGTAAACGAAGCAGGGTTGATTACTGGTGTTGGTCGGGGAACAGCCAAAATTTCAGCCAAGACGGAAGATGGTAATTTTACAATCGTTTTCACAGTCAGTGTTTATTCAAATGCACTGACTCTGGGTTCTTTAATTTCAAACAATATGGTGTTACAGCAAAACACTGAAGTAGCTTTGTGGGGGTGGACCAGCCCGAATGCCTCTGTTGAAATAAATGGTAGTTGGGGGCAGTCTGTAACTACAATTGCGGACGAAACCGGAAAATGGATGAAAAAAATTAAAACTCCTGTCGCAGTAAAAGGTGATAATCAACCCAAATATACACTCACGTTTACAGGACCGGTAAATGCGGTTTCTGTTCAAAACATTCTGATTGGTGATGTCTATCTTTGTTCAGGGCAATCTAATATGTTATTTCCGATGAAAATGGGTGGCCCAAGCGGTACACTCGGTGGCGTTGATAATTACGCATCTGAAATATTATTAGCCAATTATCCGAATATCAGATACAATAAAGTAGATGGAAATGTACAACCTGTACCGGTTGATTATCGTTCTTCCTCGTGGACAGAATGTAATCCAACAAATGCACAGGTATATTCAGCAGTGGCTTATTATTTTGCAAAAGAATTGTATGATGATTCGAAGATCAATATTCCAATCGGCCTTATCGTTTCGGCTGTGGGAGCTACTCGCGGTCAGGGGTGGACGAGTCGTGAGGCAATGGCTGCTGACCCCATTCTTAAATCAACCTACCTTGATCCTTATGATCAAAACCCGACATTAGACCCGAGTGCAAAAAACGCTGCAACTATATTATACAATGGGGGAATTGCACCGCTGATTCCTTTTACAATTAATGGTTTCCTATGGTATCAGGGTGAAGGAAATGTGGGTGAAACTACTTATACCAGACTTTCTTCGGCAATGATAAATGATTGGCGTGCCCGCTGGGGACAAGGCAACCTGCCATTTTATTTTGTGCAAATTGCACCCTATTCAAATGCAGGTGCAAATTCAGGAATTACACGGGAACAACAAACAAATACATTGGTTTTGCCAGGCACAGGTATGGCTGTTACAACAGATATCACGGCTGACTTAATTAATATCCATCCCACAAATAAAAAAGATGTTGGGAAACGCCTGGCATTATGGGCAAAAGCTAAAATCTACGGAGAAGATATAGTTTATACCGGTCCCATGTACAAAACGATGAAAGTGGAAGGCAATAAAATTCGTATTTCATTTCACCCTGCTTCTATTGGTTCAGGCTTGGAAGCTATTGGAGGCGGAACTGTTTTAAACGAATTTGTAATTGGTGGAGCTGATAATATCATGGTAGCAGCCGATGCCCTTATTGATGGAAATGAGGTGTTAGTATCAGCTGCCTCAGTTCCAAATCCAACCAATGTATGGTTTGCCTATAAAAAGGACCCACTGCCTAATTTGAGAAACAAAGAGGGTTTGCCAGCATCTCCTTTCAGAACAAATGGCTGGGACAATAGTATAAATATTCCTGCAAATTCTATTTCGGGGGATAATATTCCTGAAAAACAATCCATCCAAATTTATAAAATGAATGAATCTACCATTATTTCTGGTTTCCCGATTGGTCAAACCATGCATATATACAACCTATTGGGTGTGAAGGTTTATACGTGCAGAGTTAATAGCGATAATGTATGTTTAAATATACCCAAAGGCTTTTATATATTAAAAGAATTAGGTAAACCCTTTTTGATT
>JBILFS010000360.1:0-3002 GCA_044351455.1 Paludibacter sp.
GCAACTGACTAACAATTGTTCCCGCACCGTGATATCTCAAACCACCAGCATGAATATGCGCAGGAGCGAAATTATGTCCTAATGTATACATCGGAATTAAAGGTGTATAACCAGCTTCATCACCAAAATCATATTGGAAAACACCTCTGGTTAATTTTGGACAAGAAGATGGTTCTGCGGAAAGGAAGCGGGTTTTCTTACCTTCTTTGAAATTATGACGCAGAAAAGGGAATGAAATACCCGAGAAGTTGGAACCACCACCAAAACAACCAATAACAACATCAGGATATTCACCGGCCATTTCCATCTGTTTTTCTGCTTCCAATCCGATAATTGTTTGATGCAGAGACACATGGTTTAGAACACTACCCAGGGTATATTTACAATTAGGAGTGCTCATTGCCAATTCGATAGCTTCAGAAATAGCGGTGCCCAGACTACCCTGATAATTCGGATGTTCTGTAATAACTTTTCTTCCGGCTTTTGTTGACATAGAAGGTGAAGCAATAACCTGAGCACCCCAGGTTTGCATCAGCGAACGACGATATGGTTTCTGTTCATAGCTAATCTTAACCATGTAAACAGCCAGTTCCAGTCCGAATATTTTTGCAGCCAGAGACAAGGCAGTACCCCACTGTCCCGCACCTGTTTCAGTTGTTATATTAGTAACACCTTCTTTCTTGCAATAATAGGCCTGAGCAAGCGCTGAATTCAGTTTATGAGATCCAACCGGACTCACACTTTCATTTTTGAAATAAATATGTGCCGGAGTATCAAGTGCTTTTTCGAGGTTATAAGCTCTAACCAATGGAGTAGGTCTGTAAATTTTATATTTATCCAATACTTCTTCCGGAATATCAATCCACACATCTTTAATATTAGTTTCCTGATCTACAAGCTCTTTTGCAAAAAGAGGATATAAATCTTCCGGTTTCAATGGTTCTTTTGTTCCCGGATGTAAAATAGGCATTGGTAAATTAGGCATCTCAGCAAGAATATTATACCACTGAGTAGGCATTTCATTTTCTGTAAGAATAAATTTTTTACGTTTCTCCATGACTTGATATGTTAATATTATACTACAAAGTAACATAAAAAAAATGAGAAATTAAAATAAATTTGAGCATTTTAATGTTATTCTGATACAAAATTCATTCTATTGATATAAATTATTTAATTTGAATGCAAAATGCTTATTACCAAAAAATTATTATATTTTTGTAATTCAATTAACAAACAAGAATTATGATACAATCGATGACTGGCTTTGGTAAAGCTACAGGTGAATATAATGGTAAGAAAATAATTGTGGAAATCAAATCACTGAACAGCAAGCAGGCAGATATTTCGACCAGGATGGCCGGTCTTTACCGTGAAAAAGAAATTGAAATCAGAAATGAAGTTTCACAAGCTTTGGAAAGAGGTAAAATTGATTTGGCCATATATTTTGATAACTCAGCCAGGGAAAATATCACCCAGATAAACCAGGCTATGATTGAAGCCTATTACTTACAAATCAAACAAATATCAGCCAATACCGGCATTGAAATACCTCAAAACTGGTTTGAAATCCTCCTCCGACTTCCTGATGTAATGAAATCGGAAATATCAGAACTTGATGAAAATGAATGGATTGAAGTAAAAAAAATACTAAAGGATGCCATTCATCAACTTAATAATTTCAGAATACAGGAAGGAAAGGTTCTTGAAGATATTTTCCAAACGAAAATAGCATTTATTGGTAAATTATTGGAAGATATTGCCCCCTATGAAAACGAAAGAGTTGAAAGAATCAAATTAAAACTGGAAGAAAATCTACAGAAAATTGGAGATAAGTTTGATTATGACAAAAACAGACTTGAACAGGAATTAATTTTTTATATAGAAAAATTAGATGTTAACGAGGAGAAGGTCAGATTAAAGGCCCATTTGAATTATTTCATTGAAACCATGGAGAATGAGAAAGCTCCCGGAAAGAAACTTGGCTTTATTTCACAGGAAATTGGTCGCGAAATCAACACGCTTGGTTCAAAATCAAACCACAGCGAAATGCAGAAAATTGTGGTATTAATGAAAGACGCCCTTGAACAAATCAAAGAACAAGTACTTAATATTTTATAAATCAGGTTATTATAATTTCAGTATAAACAACTGACACAGACATGAAACGATTAAAAGAATATTTCAGCAACATATATCATTTCATTATTCATGATCTCTGGAGAATAACTGAAAGTGAGCTATCACGTGGTAAACGGTTGCCTTATAAGTTCCTGAAAGTTATAATAATTGCCATCAGGGGTTTTGTGCAGGATGATTTGGTGGTAAAGGCTTCTGCTCTGACTTATTCTATATTATTTGCTTTAGTACCTCTGATTGCATTATTCATTGCAGTAGGAAAGGGATTTGGATTTGATGATATGATCAAGGACTGGATAAATCAGGCAATGGTTGCCCAAAAAGAACTTATACCAACGATTCTTGAGTTTGTTGACAGGTATCTGGATACAGCACATGGCGGACTATTTATCGGAATTGGAATTATAATTCTGCTTGTTTCTGTCATGAATTTCTTTAAGCAGGCAGAGAATGCATTTAATAATATCTGGGAAGTTAAAAAATCGAGATCCTTTGGAAGGCAATTTACAACCTACTTTTCGGCATTATTTCTGATTCCGATATTGATTATAATTGCGGGTGGTATCAGCATTTATTTTAATAATCTGATAGAAAAACTTCAACTTGATTATATTCTATCCCCAATATTGAAATTCGGGATGAAGTTTACACCATTCTTCATCAACTGGATGATTTTTACCACCATGTATATTGTTATTCCAAACACCAGGGTTAAATTCAGCAATGGATTAATAGCTGGAATCATCGCGGGTACAGCATTTCAGTTATTTCAGAATATTTACATAGCTGGTCAGGTTTATTTAGCCAGGTATGATGTCGTTTACGGAAGTTTTGCTGCTTTGCCATTGTTGTTATTATGGTTA
>JBILFS010000361.1:0-2991 GCA_044351455.1 Paludibacter sp.
ATGTAAACAAGAATATCTATCCACTGAAAATAAATGAGTATCTGGCAGTTGGAGTTCCTTTGGTTATGACACCTTTCGCAAATTTGCCTGAATTTACTAATCTGGTCAGTGTGTCTGAAAATTCTGATGATTTTGTTGCAAAACTAAAAGCTGAAATTGAGAATGATAGTAAGAGGAAAATTGGTGAAAGAATAAAATTTGCTGAAACAAACTCCTGGGAAGCCAGAACTGAAGTTTTCAGCAGTATCCTCGAGAAATATATTTAACTTTCTAAAAATAGAACCATATGAATTACAGAAGTATTTCCGACATGAATAATATTATCCTGAAAGGATTGAACAGGATACCCAGAGACTTTGATCTAATTGTTGGCATACCCAGAAGTGGAATGCTTCCGGCCAATCTTTTAGCGCTTTATCTCAATAAACCGTATACCGATATTCATTCATTCAAAAATGGTCATATTTATAAAGCTGGTGCAAGAAGTCAGTTTTTTGATATGAAGGACTTTAAGAAGATTTTAGTTGTGGATGATAGTGTTGCCTCTGGTTCAGCATTAAATAAATCAAAAGAATTACTAAAAGAAATTCAGGGAAGTTTTGATTTAAAATTTTGTGCGATCTATGTAGTTCCTGATAAGGAAAACTCTGTAGATTTCTTTTTTGAAAGTATCCCTTTACCCCGAAGTTTTCAATGGAATGTGATGAATCATACAATGCTGGAAAAAGCTTGTTTCGATATCGATGGTGTTTTGTGTATTGATCCTACTGAAGAACAGAACGATGATGGACCAAAATATATTGATTTTATTTTGAATGCTCCTCCTTTGTTTATTCCGGGATGTAAGATCGGGACTTTAGTAACCTCCCGTCTTGAGAAGTTCAGAAAGGAAACAGAGACCTGGCTGGAGAATAATAATGTAAAATACAATAATCTTGTAATGCTTGATTTGCCGAATAAGGAAGCTCGCCAAAGGGCTAATAACCATGCTTCGCATAAAGCAAACACTTATAAATCTTCTTCATATGTGCTTTTTGTGGAAAGTGATATGTCGCAGGCTATCGAGATAAACAGATTAACCGGCAAGCCTGTTCTTTGCACCGAAACATTTCAGATGATTTATGATGCTCAATCATTGTTACATAACATCAGAACAGGTAAGAGTTTCCCATTCTTAAGAAAAATTGCAATGAAATTAAGGGATAAAATCCGTGATTATCGTAATAATAAATAATCAGTTATGAAGAAAGCGGGAATCGTTACAATAGTTGATTATGTAAACTATGGAAACAGATTGCAGAATTATGCTACTCAGGAAATTTTGAAATCATTTGGTTTTGATGTTGAAACAATTGTCAATAAGCCATTTCCAAGACTTGAAGAAAAGGGAATTAAGTCTCTTTTAAAAAGAATTTTCAATGCTTTCTTGCTTTCTCCTGCTGTAATGCTTGAGAGATTGCGACTGAAAATTTATAACTTAAGATTTCGAAACAAGTATAAGGAGGGACAAAAGGCAAAAGCTTTGTCTTTCAAAAAATATGGTACAGGATTGATTAATGAAACTGATTTTGTGGTGAGTAAAAATAATATTCCTGCTGATTTGGGTAATCGTTACGATTTGTTTTTTACCGGGAGTGATCAAATATGGAATCCAGCTATCAGACATGGATCGTCATTTGATTTCCTGAATTTTGCACCTAAGGAAAAAAGAATTGCGCTTTCTCCGAGTTTCGGGGTTTCGGTTATTCCGGGTCAATATAAGACTGATTATAAAAAGTGGTTGTCGGAAATGGCCCATTTGTCGGTTCGGGAACAGGCAGGCGCTGATATTATCAAGGAACTAACCGGTAGAGATGCTGTGGTATTAATTGATCCAACTTTGATGCTGACAACAGATCAATGGCTGAAGGTTTCTGAAAAAGCACGTTTCAGACCTGATGGAAAATATCTTTTAACTTATTTTATTGGTACTATGTCGCCGGCGAGAAAAAAACAGATACGAAAACTGGCATCAGAAAATAATCTGGAGTTGGTTCAGTTGGCTAATCTCGAAGATTTTAAAAGATATGATGCTAATCCCGGTGAATTTATCGATTACATAGCCAATGCTGAGTTGGTTTGTACAGATTCATTTCATGCTGTTATCTTTTCTATGCAGATGAAAAAACCTTTTCTGGTTTTCGACAGGGAAGGAAAAAGTTCTAAAATGTCGTCCCGATTAGATACCCTGCTTCGGAAATTCAGATTTGAGAAAAGGAAAAGTAATCTTTTGTCATCCCGCGAAGAAATCTTTACGATTGATTATTCAGGATTTGATGAAATTTTAGGTCTTGAAAGAGAAAAATTTAATACATATTTAAAAGGGATTTTTAGCTCAGTTGCTCAATAAATTTAATCAAATAAATTTTTTTATTATTACCTGATTAATACACTCACAGTATGAAGACATTAGAAATCATTTTTTGGATACTCACAGGTTTAATCGTTTATACTTACCTGGGATATGGCATTGTTTTGTTTATAATGGTTCGGTTGAAAAGAATCTTCAGTAAAAAGAAGAACAAGAATCTGAATCCGGAAGATCTGCCTCATATCACATTGCTGGTTGCGGCATTCAACGAACAGGATTATGTGGATAAAAAAGTTGAGAACAGTAAAAAACTTAATTACCCTGCCGATAAACTGCATATGATGTGGTGTACTGATGGTTCTGATGATAAGACGGTGGAATTTTTACAGAGATATACTGATATTGAAGTATTACATAGTCCTGAAAGACGTGGTAAGATTGCTGCCATGAACAGGGCGATGAAATTTGTTAAAACTCCGATTGTGGTTTTTTCCGATGCCAATACTTTGCTGGGGGAACAATCCATCATGAAAATTGCGACTATGTTCAGCGATCCGAAGGTAGGTTGTGTTTCCGGTGAAAAAAGAATTTTCAATGATGTGGAAGAAGCTGCTTCAGCTGCTGGTGAAGGAATCTACTGG
>JBILFS010000362.1:0-2983 GCA_044351455.1 Paludibacter sp.
AAAACAATTTGAAAAACTGAATCCAGAACAGAAATTTACATCAATTCTTCTTTCCTTAAAAGAAAAACTACATTTGGAGAAAATGCCATTGTATATTGAATGTTTTGACAATTCAAATATCAGTGGTGATAATCCAGTAGCTGCTTGTGTAGTATATAAAAAAGGTAAACCATCTAAAAAAGATTACAGGAAATACAATATCAAAACTGTTGTTGGTCCGGATGACTATGCTTCTTTGAAAGAAATAATTCATAGAAGATACTCCAGAATGATTGAAGAAAATTCAATACTTCCTGATTTAATTATAACTGATGGTGGCGTAGGCCATATGGAAATTGTTAAGGAGGGTTTAAAATATTTGCAAATTGATATTCCTGTTTTGGGATTAGCAAAAAGTGTTAAACATAAAACAAATGAAATACTATTTGGAACACCTCCTCTAAAAATTGGACTAAAACCAAATGATCCGGTATTTAAATTCCTTTCAAATATACAAGATGAAGTACACAGATTTGCAATTAAATTTCATCGTGAAAAAAGAAGTAAGAAACAAACTCAATCAGAATTGGATAATATTAAAGGAATCGGTGAAAATACAAAAAATATACTCTTGAAAACATTTAAAAGTATAAAAAGAATCCAAAATGCAAATTTATCCGACCTTTCAAATGTAGTTGGAAGTAACAGAGCATCAATAATTTACGAGTATTATTCATTAAAAAGATTGTCTGAGAAATAAATAAAATTTAATAGTTAAGTAAATATACCGAAATATCGAACTCTCAACTCATTAAAAAACATAGAAATTTAGGAGAAACCAAAAATAGTAACCAAAATGATAGAATTTAACATTGAAAATAAAAATGATCTTAAACAAGTTGCAGGTGAAATTTTAAATCTTACCAAAGAATTTAATATTGTATGTTTTTATGGTAGTATGGGTTCCGGCAAAACAACTTTAATTAAAAAAATTTGTAATGAAGCTCAAGTAATAGATTTTGTTAATTCACCGACCTTTTCAATAGTGAATGAATATTATACAAACTCTAATCAAAAAATTTATCATTTTGATTTTTATAGATTAGACAAAATTGAACAAGCAAAAGAAATTGGTGTTGAAGAATATCTTGATTCGGGAAATCTTTGCCTTATTGAATGGCCGGAAAAAATCGAAGCACTACTACCCCACTCTATTTTAAAAATTGATATAGATGTATTAATTAATGATACCAGGAAAATATCAATCACAATTCCAAAAAAATAAAAATGAAATTAAAAAATGTATCTAAAATTATAAGTCCGTACACAATTATATGAAAAAGAAAAATAATATAATTAACATCATAAAAGCATCCCGAAAGATTAACAGAGAAACGGAAATCAGGGAACATGGTAAGCCAATAAATATATTCAAAATTATGGAATCTAAGAAAATATATTCCAGAAAAAGAAATAAAGATATTAATAATCCGGATTAATATTATCAATAATTTGATATAATTCACTTAAAGTTTCAGCACGTAACATTGCTATTCTCGTTTCTTTAAAATTGGCAATTCCTTTAAATACTGGTGTAGCGGCCAAATGTCTTCTTGCATGAATAATTCCTTTTAATCTTTTGTTATACAATGAGTTAATTGGTTCATCTTCAGAATCCAACCATCGTACTGATGCAATTATATGTTCTTTTAAAACTTCTACTTTCTCCTGAAAAGAGAGGGGATTACTTAAATTACCCGTGGTAATATAGTCTTTAATTTCCTTGAAAATCCATGGTCTACCAATTGAACCTCTTCCAATCATAACAGCATCAACTCCATAATTTTTGAAACAATTTAAAGCAAATTCCGGATTAGTTACATCACCATTTCCAATGACAGGAATTTTCATTCTTTGATTATTCTTAACCTTACCTATAAGTTCCCAATCAGCTGATCCTGTGTACATTTGAGCACGTGTACGACCGTGAATGGTAATTGCCTGAATACCAATATCTTGTAATTGTTCAGCTAAATCAACTATAATTTTGGAATCATCATCCCAACCTAATCTTGTTTTAATTGTGACAGGTAAAGAAACAGACTTGACAACATTCTTCGTTATTGCAAGTAATGTAGGTATGTCTTTAAGTAGTCCGGCACCTGCTCCTTTACATGCAACTTTCTTAACAGGACATCCAAAATTTATATCTATGAGATCGGGTTGAGATTCGGCAGCAATGATTGCTGCCTGTGCCATCGACTCAGGATCATGTCCGTAAATCTGAATAGCAACAGGTCTCTCCTCTTTCAGCAGCGTTAATTTTTGAACGGTTCTGTTCACATTTCGAATCAAGGCTTCAGACGATACAAATTCAGTATATACCATATCAGCACCAAACCTTTTACAGATTACTCTAAAAGCGGGATCTGTAACATCTTCCATCGGTGCTAAAAACAATGGAAAGTCTTTAAAAACAATATTGCCAATTTTCATTTAAAAAAGATAAATCAGTACGAAATTAATTATAAATAGCAGTCAGTAAATGAAAGAAATAATTTAATTTATACAATTGAATTTATATTAAAACTGTTTCATGTAAAAGAAACAAAATACAAAAGTACTAAAAGTTTTATATTTACATGATAATAGTTATTTTTGTAAGTATTATGAACAAAAGTATTCTATTAATAGTTCTTGTAAGCTGTTGTTTTTATTCTATTAACTCACAGGTAAAGTATTCATCTGCTTGGTTTGGTCCAAATGCAAACCCGGTTCCTGAAGTTACTGGAGCCACTATTCCTCATAATACTGAGTTTACATTCCGTTCTGATTATTCTTTTAACCAGGGCGACAAAACTTTAAGTACATCATTAAAAATTGAAATTCCCCTGATTGCTGAAAAAGTTTCAATAAAATTATGGTCTGATTTCTTTGAGTACTACAAAGTATCTGAAGAAATTAAATTCTCCAGAAATATGATTGATGGAAGTGGTATTTCAAC
>JBILFS010000363.1:0-2981 GCA_044351455.1 Paludibacter sp.
TTAATGTATTCTTTTATTTGCAATCTTCCTTGAAAATCAACAATTTCCAGTTGTAATTGTCCACTATTAGACGACTCGTAATTGATTTGAATATCGTTTACAACAGGGTTAGGATTGAGTGTAAAGGTTCTGTTTGGCAGGGTTGAAATTGCTTTTACATCAGTAGTACTTTGACCTTTAATTAATCGAACCGGCATACCAGAATATTTGGGAGTGGTACTACCAGGTGTAATGCCAGTTTGTCTAATCCAAACTGATAATGCATTGTCATCGGTAAAATTTGTTGACGTCCAAAAAGCTGATTCACCACCCGGACGGTAATCCAAACTCCAGTCAAAACGACCACCAGCCCAAGGTGCATTGAAACCAAGTTCATTTGTTCCGGCTCCAACACCAACAGCCAATAATTTAAGTGCAAGGGCTTGTGGCACAGTAGCAGCTAATGTATCCCAGTCGTATGCTGTAGGTACACGCCAACCTTCAGGAGCTAATTTGCCTGAAGCTACCGCATAGAAATTATAAAGCATCTCTCTGTCAAGAGGTTCTGGTCCACTTTCGTGACCCTCCCAACAACGTGCAGGAGTTTTTAAAGCGACCCATTCTGCTTGTGTGAAAAATCCGGCACCTGCCCCTGAATTAACAATTGGAGTGCCATCATTCAATTTTGTGGTTCTCAGATCTTCTCCCATCCAGGTTTGGTTTCCTATGGTTACTATTGTATAATAGTTGCCATCTATATCCTGTACTGTAGGTATATCAGTATTGGCAGCAGGGGATTTTACAGCTGCTGTACCTGATTTCATAACATTCATGGTGTCGGCTGCTACTGCCTTGTTTAAACCATTGATAAAAAATACTGTTACAATTAAAATAAATAATTTTTTCATTTTTTGTTCCTCCTCATTTTAGTTTTTTGAAAATTTTACTGATTCTGATTTATTCTCATTTATAATTCTACATACATATATCCCCTTTTGAAGGTTAGCCACCGAAATACTTTTTGAATTAGTTCCGGTCTGGATACTAATCAATTGTTTTATTTGTAATCTTCCTTGCAAATCAATAATTTCCAACTGTATTTGACCATCATTTGAAGACTCATAATTGATTTGAATATCATTTACAACAGGATTGGGGTAGAGTGCAAAGCTTTTGATTAGTTGACTTGTAGTTACTTTTACATCAGTGGTACCTGAACTTGCAAAATTAAAACTACGTAAGCCTGTTAATGCAAAACTACTTGAACTTCCATCAGTCTTTGTCAGCATTAAATTTCCTGACGGGAACGAAAGTTTTTTTATCGTACTTAAACTTACAGCAGTTTGTGTACCTGATTTTTCCCTTACGTAAAGGAAATTTGTTGCATGGATTTCAGTATTGCATATTGCTATGAATATACCAATACTGAAAATCACTTTTAGGTAATTCGTTTTTTTTCTCATTTGATTTTTCTTTAAGATTTTTCTTTAATAACTGAATTTAGACTTCAACTGATTTTTTGTCGGAAATCTATTATTCTCTTGTATAGCAAATTCTTTTTGTAAAAAATTGCTCTCACTCAACAATAAAATTCAGATTTATTGTTGTCGTTTTCTAGTTAGTATTCATTTTCAGCCCTAATTTATAAGTTTAAATGTTTTTTATTATCTAAGGCATATATCGTTTTTTTACTAACGGGGTGGCTTCAATCCCCTTAAGATTACGAATCTATACCTTACTTTTTACTCAATTATAATTTCATCAACAAACACACATGCAGGTTCACCATCGCCCCAGTGTCCTTTCGGGCCTTTACCCAGATTCTCAACAACAACTTTTACAAAGTTGGCTGAAACCGGATTAAACGAAGTGCTAAATACTTTTCGCTGAATAGGGACGGAAAGTGGATCGATGTCATTGATTGCTTCTCCTACTTTCCGGAATGTATATCCATCATCCGATACAAAGAATTCAACCTTCTTTGGAAGGAAAATAAATGGCCATATCTGATTCTGAAGAGCACTTGCCGATATTGTTTTTATCTCAGTCAGCTGCTGAAGATCGATTATTAATTCTGCATTCAATCCTTGCCATCCCTGCCATTCACCATCTACAAAATCGAGCGTTCCACAAATTCCGTTAACCAGTGTATATTCGCCCCATCCGGGAAAGTTCTTGTCGCATGGATTCAAATATTTAACCGGTTTGAAAGTTGCTTTATTCATGTTGAACGACTGAGCAAGCACTTTACCAGCCGGATTCCCGTTGATTATGGTTACTGCTTTAAGTGTTGCAGTTTGATTGAGAACTAAAGGTTCTTTGTACAACGCCGATTGAGCATTAGGCTCAGTTCCATCAGTTGTATACCGGATTTCAACTCCCGATAGTTCGCATGCCAGGGTAATTGTCAATTGTTTCTTTTCGGCATCAATTTGTCTTTTCGCAGTTACATTGAATGCACTTTTCGAATAGTTAATACCCATCTTGTCGTATCGTTTCATAATCAGCCGGATACGTCGCGAGAAATCATCCCAGTTTCGTATTTCTTTTTTACTCCACAATGCCTCAGCAAGAGCGGCTAACCGAGGGAAAGTCATGTATTGTGCATGTTTGATATTCGGAATATATTCGGTCCACAAAGCACCTTGGCCACCCAGAATATGTTTGGCCTCCTGATCATTAAGTTCTTCCGGAATTGGATTAAAACTATAAGCCGCACTCAACGAAATATAACAACCTCCAATGGCCAGAGGTTCCTGATCCATAGCTCCCTGATAAAAATCCAAATAGCAATGCGAGTTAGGTGTCATCACGACATCATGACCTTGTTTGACTGCTTCAACACCACCCTTAATACCCCGCCAACTCATTACTGTAGCTTGAGGTGGCAAACCACCTTCTAGAATTTCGTCCCAACCAAGTAATATACGACCCTTTGAATTAAGGAATTTTTCAATCCTTTTAATAAAATAACTCTGAAGCTCGGCCGCATCTTTGAGACC
>JBILFS010000364.1:0-2980 GCA_044351455.1 Paludibacter sp.
CGTTATGAGATGCAATATGCAAATGGAAAAAAATCCGGGAAATGGTATATGTGGGATGAAAAGGGCAAACTTATTTCTGAGAAAGAATATTAATCGTTTTGTATATTGTTTGTAATAAAAATGTAACCTGTACGCTATATTTTTGCATCATCAAACAAAATAGAAAAATGAAAAATATTTTAATTATTACAATGGTTGCCCTGATGGGTCTGAATGTGACTGTTAATGCAGCTAAAAAAGCTGATAAGGATGCCAATACTGAAGTTATTACCGACAGTAAGGAAATCAGAGGTGTTGTGTATGATAAAACTACCAATGAAAGTCTGGCTGGTGCTGTTGTAATGCTTAACGGACAAAAAGTATATACAGACCTGGAAGGAAATTTCACCCTGAAAAATGTTGATTTGAATAGTGAGTTGAAAATCAGCATGATTTCTTATCAGGAGAAGACAATTAAACTGGATGTATCAAATCAGTGAAGATTTTATTGAGTCAACAATAAGAAACGCTGAATAAGACATAATTAAAAGGATCCCGGATGCAATTCCGGGATTTTTTTTGCTTTATGTCTAACCAATCATTAAAATATCTATATTTGCAACATAAATGTAACATATATTATACATCATCGAAATATCTGTAAACTATTTTTGTAACGGTAAATTAAAATATATAACAATGAATCAACACCGAATTTTAGTAGTTGACGATGAAGAAGATTTGTGCGAGATATTGCAGTTTAATCTTGAAACTGAAGGCTATAAAGTTGATGTGGCTTATTCTGCTGAAGAAGCCCTCAAGCTCGATTTAACACAGTATAAACTATTGTTGCTTGATGTAATGATGGGTGAGATTTCAGGATTTAAAATGGCCAGAATGTTACGCGATAATCCTAAAACGGCTTCTATCCCGGTAATCTTTCTGACTGCTAAGGATACTGAAAACGACAGACTTACCGGTTTCAATATTGGGGCAGATGATTATATTTCGAAGCCATACTCAATCAGGGAGGTATTAGCCCGTGTAAAGGCAGTTATACGCCGCTCAGTAAGTCCTATTATCGAAAGTGCATCGGAGGTAATTCTCGAATACGATAATCTAAGAATGAACCTGGGTAATAAAAAAGTTACTATTGGAAATAAAGAGATTCAGTTTACGAAGAAAGAGTTTGAAATTCTGAAATTATTCATGGAGAATATGAACAGGGTTTTTACCCGTGATGAGATTTTAACGCGGGTATGGACCGACGAAGTGATTGTGCTGGATCGTACCATTGATGTGAATATCACCAGACTTAGGAAGAAGATCGGAGAGTATGGAAAGAATATTGTAACGAGACTGGGATATGGTTATTGCTTCGAGAGTTAAACACTGCTGTAAATAACATATTATCAAACATAACGAAAAACGCCGGATTCAATACTGAACCGGCGTTTTGATTTATTATCCTTTCAAAGGATTCTTGTTTGTTTAATTCTTGTTTATTGGTGCAGAAAGTTTAACCAGTCTTTTCTGAGACTTCATCAGATTACTGGATTGAAGTGCAATGATCTTGGTTTCATTCAGCAGACTCAGATATAAAATGCTGTTTCTGGTGCCTGATTCTTTAGATTTTGCACGTTTAATCTGATTGCGTGTAGCCAATGAATAGAACTCGGAGATGGCATGTCTTTTCTCTAACAGGCTATCAAATTTGGAGTAATCCCAGGTTTTGATCATGTCAATAAAGGCTGTGGATACTTCAATTACCTGTTCTCCAAGTTGTTTCAGGTCGCTGATTTGTTCTTGTGTAAATCCTTCATGATTGTCATCAATATATTTATAGCTTGATTCTGTAATGACCTTCAGGGATTTGGATATTTCATAGAAATAGTCAATGATCTGAACATAAAACTGTTCTGCTTCAATGGACACTGAATCGAGTTTCTTCAACATCGGAACTACTTCATAGTGCCTTCTGTTTTTGTATTTTCTGTACAATGATTCGGATTCTTTCTGAAGTTTTAAAAGCATTCTTCTGTCTTCATTGAAAAGTCCGTCTAATGTAGCTCGATAAATTCTGACTGTGCTGTCAATGGCACTTTCCATTTCAACAGAGCAGTTTTCAATGAGTTCTTGTTCGGTGGTGATTTCTGGTACAGTTTCTTTTTCAGCTTCTTTGGCAACGCGTTTATTGTGAACAATGGTGAACTGGATGAACATCAGAACGGCCAGACCAATCAATCCGAATATCCCATAAATGCCACCATACAACATTACAAATGCCATTGTAGCTGAGGCTGTAAACGCTGCAAAGGCAGTCAGGAACCAGCCACTGATTACTGTCAGAACTCCTGTAATTCGGTAAACAGCACTTTCACGTCCCCATGCCCTGTCGGCTAAGGATGTACTCATGGCAACAATAAATGTCACATATGTTGTGGAAAGTGGCAATTTAAGAGAAGTACCTAAAGATATTAACAAAGCTGCAACGGTAAGATTAACAGCTGCTCTGATTTTATCGAAAGATGGGTCGCGGGGATCTTTCCTTTCAAGAGGTTTGAAACGACTTTCAACGAAATTTGAAACAGCTACGGGCGTTATCATTTTTACTATCCTGCCAATACCTAACGCATTTCTTACCAAAGATCTTGATGCGCCTGTTGACGAAAATTGTTCCAAACCTTCACCCTGACGTCCGAGACTTACTTCAGTTTTTGTAACGCTTCTGGCTTTTTTATTAAACCACAATGCCAGAATCATGATGACGCCAGCCCCACCTAAAAATCTCCAGTCAACATGTTGCGGGTCGTTCAGACTTGACATGTAAAGATTGTTGATATTGCCACCCTGGGCTACGTAATCCGAAGCAAGGTTGAATGAATCAAATCCTGCCACAAACACACCGATAAAATTAACAAGGTCATTGCCAGCAAATGATAATGCTAAGGCCGAAGTACCTGTCAGAATGATAATTTTCAGGATGTCAATTTTTATCAGA
>JBILFS010000365.1:0-2963 GCA_044351455.1 Paludibacter sp.
ATTTTCTTATATCGGAAATACATTGCTTTTCGACTAAAGCGGTGCAAAGATAGTATTAATTTTGAATATACAAAAGTCCTGAAGAGAATTATTTCAAAAGTTTTGACAAAAATATTAATTTATATCCTCCGAATCTATCAGCGACGCAGGTACAAATTCAAAAAAAATCAACTGAAACTCTACGACAATCAGATATTTAACTAAAATTCAAAAATGTCCCGCATTATTTCTTAAAAATATGCGCAAATGCCTCTTCCACTTTCCTAACCCTGATCAATTCAATATTGATTTTTCCAAGGTTTAAGCCCTTCAAATCGAAATATGGTATAACCATTTTAGTGAATCCGAGTTTTTCTGCTTCCCTGATTCTTTGCTCAATTCTGTTGATGGGTCTGATTTCTCCGGACAAACCGACTTCTCCGGCCAGACAAACATGTTTTTCGATGGCATAATCCACATTGGAGGATAAAATAGCTGCGAGTACTGCCAGGTCGGTTGCCGGATCGTTTACTTTGATGCCGCCGGCTATATTCAGGAACACATCTTTTTGTGCAAGTTTAAATCCGGCTCTTTTCTCCAATACTGCCAGTAACATATTCAATCTTCTCAAATCAAATCCTGTTGATGATCTTTGTGGTGTTCCGTAAGCCGCTGAACTTACCAATGCCTGCACTTCAATAAGAAAAGGACGAACACCTTCCACCGCAGCAGCAATGGCCACTCCGCTTAATCCTTCATGGTTTTGCGACAACAACAATTCTGACGGATTGGACACCTCTCTGAGTCCGTCCTGTCGCATTTCAAAAATTCCAAGTTCCGAAGTACTTCCAAAGCGGTTTTTAATTGCTCTGAGGATGCGGTACATATAATGCTGATCGCCCTCAAACTGTAAAACAGTATCCACGATATGTTCCAGCACTTTCGGACCGGCAATGCTGCCTTCTTTGTTGATATGGCCTATCAGCAATACTGGTGTTGATGTTGTTTTGCAGAATTTTAATATGGCAGCAGCACATTCTCTTACCTGCGATACACTTCCGGGGGAAGAATCGATGGTTTCAGTGGAAACGGTTTGAATGGAATCCACAATAACCAAATCCGGTTGGGTATTTTTGATATGAATAAATATCTGTTCGAGGGATGTTTCACTTACAACAAAACATTGCGAATTATCAGTTTTTAATCGCTCAGCCCTCAGTTTGATTTGTCGAACACTCTCCTCTCCGGAAATATAGAGTGTTTTCAATCCCTGCATATTCAGCACAACCTGAAGCACCAATGTTGATTTTCCAATTCCCGGTTCACCACCAATTAATATCAGCGATCCGGGCACCAACCCTCCACCGAGCACCCTGTTGAGTTCTGCTGAACGGGTATCAATCCTGATTTCTTCCGTGGTTTCAACATCAGAAATCAGAATAGGTTTTTGCTTAACAAGCTCCAAACCAGCCATCTGCACCTGTTGCTTTGTTTCTTTGGAAATAATTTCTTCCACATAGGTATTCCATTCCCCACAGGAGGGACATTTACCTATCCATTTGGGAGAATCATTCCCGCAGTTCTGGCAGACGTAAACAGATTTGGTTTTAGCCATGATATTTGAGAGATAAACCACAAAAGGAACAAAAGGAAGACTAAGGTATCACAAAAGAAAACAAATAATTTCTATCCTTATTAAATGTAAACTTTCAATATTAACTTTTGTGTTTTCTTAGTCTTCCTTTTGTTCCTTTTGTGGTAAAATTTAATACTCTTTTGGTGAAAATTTAAAACGCATCAATAATCGCTTTAAAATCAGCAACTTTCAATGAAGCACCACCAATCAGTCCGCCATCCACATCCGGGTTGGAGAAAAGTTCTTTGGCATTGCCTGCATTACAGCTGCCTCCGTAAAGGATAGAGCAATCATCAGCTACTTCTTTTCCGTATTTTTCAGTCAGTGTCTGGCGAATGAAAGCATGCATTTCCTGCGCCTGAGCTGCACTTGCTGTAACACCAGTACCAATAGCCCAAACCGGTTCGTAAGCCAAAACGATTTTGCCGAAATCTTCAGCAGAAAGTTCAAACAATGAATCTGCAATCTGAGACTTTACAACATCGAAATGTACATTGGCTTCTCTTTCTGATAAAACTTCACCAATACCGAAAATCGGAGTCAGACCTGATTTCAATGCAAGTTGAACTTTAGTTTTCAGGATAGCAGCAGTTTCGCCATAATAAGCACGACGCTCTGAGTGACCTAAAATTACATATGCAGCACCGGTTGATTGAATCATAGAAACAGAAATTTCTCCTGTATAAGCACCTGATTCTTTATCGGCACAATTCTGTGCTGCAACACCAATTTTAGTGGTATCGATTGCTGACACAACACTTGCTAAATGTACGAAAGGGGTACCAATCACCACATCACAATTTACACTAACACCTTTTAAAGCATCGTTTAATTCTGTAGCCAAAGCTAACCCTTCCTGAAGGGTTTTGTTCATTTTCCAGTTACCTGCAACAATGTTTTTTCTCATTTTGAATTTTTATTATATAGTTGATTTGTAATTTATTAACTAAGACCAAGAATTAATCTTTTCTTTCTCTCACACGATAATCACTCCAATGCCATTTTCCTTTGATAGTACCATTATCAAGATACATAACACCCGGACTCGATCGCATCATTGTTTTGAGGGTGATTTTATCCATTTTAAAGAAAGTAACATCCAGCTTGTACCGGTTTTTAAAAACAGGAATGTCGTCATTCGGCGATGAGGTAAGGGCAAATACCCTGAATGATTTATCTTTTACCTCCTGAATTAAGGAAGAAATTTTCATCATACCCTTTTCAGATGTTTCATTCAGATCGGGAATAACTATCAGACAGGTTTTTCCCTCATAATTCAGAATCTCCTGCGTCACATCATCAAAAGTCGTTGAAAGAATAACAAAATCATGGATGGGTGGCACATAAC
>JBILFS010000366.1:0-2960 GCA_044351455.1 Paludibacter sp.
AAAGCAATATTATACCAACAGACCCGAGAATTTACGAATTGAAAGTGGAAATCTAATCATCGAAGCTAAGAAAGAAGTATATCAATCCAATAATTATACTTCTGCAAGAATAGTAACACGCGATAAGGCAGCCTTTACCTATGGTAAAATCGAAGCCCGTATCAGTGTTCCATCCGGCGCAGGAACCTGGCCGGCGTTCTGGACTTTGGGCTCCAATATTGGCGTTGCACGCTGGCCGCTTTGTGGTGAGATTGATATCATGGAACATGTTGGTTCAAAACCTAAAATGGTTTCACATGCAGTACATACCAGCGAAAAAAATGGCAGCAGAGGCAATAACTGGCATTGGCAGAAAGACTTTGATAATGTCGAAAACAATTTTGTAACCTATGCCATTGAATGGGAACAACGGGCAAATGAAGGATATGATAATATCAGTTTTTTTGTAAATGGGGTTAAAAGCACCACCATTTGGGAAGGCGTAAATGCAACAATCCAGCAATGGCCATTCAAAGCTGATCAGTTTATCATTCTGAATATAGCATTAGGAGGCAATATGGGTGGAACAATCAATGATGCCATTTTCAACAGTCCGGTTATCATGAAGGTGGATTATGTACGTGTATATCAACGCGTAAATTAACCCACCTTCCTGTAAAAGATTTTATTTCAGATATTTCGCAAGAAACTGATCCTGCTCCCATAGCAAATGCAGGATGTTTTCCCGGGCTACGTAACCATGCATCTCTTTCGGTAAAATTACCATGCGGGCAGGAGCACCCAGCCCTTTCAGTGCCTGGAAATATCTTTCAGTCTGCAGGGTAAATGTTCCCGGATTGTTATCAGCTTCACCATGTACCAAAAGAATGGGAGTTTTCATTTTTTCTGCATTCATGAATGGTGACATCGCATTGTAAACCTGCGGTACATCCCAATAGTTTCTTTGTTCACGCTGAAATCCGAAGGGTGTCAGGGTTCTGTTATACGCACCGCTTCGGGCAATGCCACACGCAAATAAGTCGCAATGAGTGAGCAAATTGGCTGTCATAAAAGCGCCATAGGAATGTCCGCCCACTGCCACTTTTTTCCTGTCGATATAACCCAGTGAATCAACAGCATCGATAGCAGCTCTGGCATTGGCAACCAACTGTTCAATGAAAGTATCGTTTGGCTCTTCACTGCCTTCACCAACAATTGGGAAAGCTGCATCATCCAGTACAGCATAACCACGGGTAACCCAGTATACAAAAGAACCATAATAAGGAAATGTAAATTCATTCGGATTGGCAGTACTTTGACCGGCACTGTTTTTATCCTTGTATTCTGCAGGATAAGCCCAAATCAACAAGGGAAGTTTTTCCTTTTTTGATTTCATATCATAACCCTCCGGCAGGTACAAAGTTCCCGATAATTCCACACCATCAGCCCTTTTGTATTTGATAACTTCCTTGTGCACATTGGCAATAGAGGCAAAAGGATTAGGAAAGTCAGTCAGTCTTACCGGTGCTATCCTGCGTTTCAGATTCCGGATGAAATAATTCGGATATTCATTTTTTGATTGCAGTCTGACCAATACTTCTCCTGTTTTGATATTGGTGAAATCGTAGATCTCCTCCATCTTATCTTTGTAGGATGATTGATATAATCTTTTGGATTTCAAAGATTTGATGTCGAGATCGTCAATAAACGGATATTGACCTTCCTTCGTAAAACCATCCCCGATCAGGAATAATTTATTTTTTTCCATGCTCAGTACATATCTTCCAAATGCATTTTTTGAAGTCTCAAAATTACCGGGATCGGCATATACATCCTGCGAATTTCTTTCATTGAAAAGTCTTAAATTTCCTTTTCCTTCTGAAGGATTAAAAAGCGAAATCCTGCGCATGCGGGTATCAAACCAATCTTCCTGGATAACAGCGGTTGTTGCATTTCCCCAGGTGATGCGACTAAACCTCAGTGTTGTTTTTAACAAAGAAGCCGGTTTACTACTGAAAGGTGCATCCCATTGATACACAGCATCTCTGTATTCAGCTTTTTTTTGTGGATCACCACCGTCCAATGCTTCCACCCAATATAAAGATGCAGGTAAATCAGAACGCCAGCTGATATTTCTTCTTCCCACCGGCACAGCCATAAATCCTTTAGGAAGTACTTCTGCCAGTGGAATGTCGGCAACTGTAACCATTTCTTTTCCTGAAAGATCATAAACTATACTTTTTTGAGGAAATCTGTAGAGTGGAACGATGTAGGAGAATGGTTTGCTGATAGTGGTTATCAATACCATACTTCCATCAGGTGAAAATTCTTCATCCATATAGATGGCAGCTTCCTTGAAAAGGGTTTTCTTACCCGACAATTCAATTTTATAAAGTTCAGAGGTAGTCAGCGTTATAAAATTTGTTTCATCCATGGGATTTTTTAATAAATCCTGAAAAGTACGGTTTTGAGATTTGGAACCATCGCTCATTGAAATCACAGGACCTTCGGGGATATTGGTTGATGCGGTTAACAATGCTGGTCTTTTCTCCGGTATCATCCTTACCAAAAGTGATTGATTGTCTTTAAACCAATTGATAGGATTGCCCATCGTTGCATTGACATTGGCATCGGTGAGTTTTGTTGCCGTTGCTGTTGCCAATTCCAATACCCATAATTCCTGTCCTTTGCTTGTTGCATTGGTAAAGGCGATTCCGGAATCGTCGGGCGACCAGGAAATATTGGCGATTTTCGGATTAGCGGGCAGTCCTTTAACCTGAATGATTTCATCATCAGCAACTTTTCTGATTTTCAGGTTGTTGATGTAAGTGGTTGAGGAACTGATGTTTGTAACGGGGTTAACCCTGAGGCCGGCCAGACTGATTTCCTGTTGATTCAAATCTTCCAGATTTTTATAAGTATCTCTGTAACTCAAAACCATGTACACATTTTTGCTGTCGATCGTCACCTGTGGTGCCCTT
>JBILFS010000367.1:0-2958 GCA_044351455.1 Paludibacter sp.
TTCAGCAACACCAGCCTGAAGGAATGCGCCTGAGAAATCACCTTTTTTGAATGCATGTGTGTTTTTAAGGAAACCATCTGTTTTATCTGAATTGGATAAGTCAGCCGATGCAACTACCATATTTTCAACTTGTTTAGCCAATTCAGCAAGTACTGTTGCTGAAGCAGCACGGGTTGATTGATTTGGTTTTTGAACCACTGCATCCCAGTTTACATTGATTTTACCTGAGAAGAAGAATGCCAATTTTTCAGCTAATTCCGGATTTGCTACCGCCCATGCTTTTTCTACAGCATATTTAGCATCCATGATAACTTTCAATTCCTGAGCACGTTTGGCATAGAGTTCCTGTACTTCATCAAAAATAACGAAAGGATTTTCAGGATCTCCACCCAATACTTTGATTGACTCTGCATAAGATGCTCCACATTCGCTCAATGGCATACCATGCGTAGCGCATTGATTTTCAAAACTTGAACCATCCGCTTTGCGGGCACCTTTACCCATGATTGTTTTACCAATGATGATGGTTGGTTTTTCAGTTTCTGCTTTTGCTTCTGTCAATGCCTGACGGATTTGTACAGCATCATTTCCAATGATATTGATAACTTTCCATCCCCAGGCCTGATATTTCATGGCAACGTCTTCACTTGTAACTTCTTTTGTTTCAGTAGATAACTGAATGTCATTTGAATCGTAGAACATGATGAGGTTGTCGAGTCCGAGGTGACCTGCAATACGACCTGCACCTTGTGAAATTTCTTCCTGAATACCACCATCAGAAATATAAGCATAAATGGTTTGACCCATCACTTCGCCAAATCTGGCTTTCAGAAACTTAGCAGCAATAGCAGCTCCAACAGCAAATGTATGTCCCTGTCCAAGAGGACCGGATGTGTTTTCAACACCTCTCAATACATCAACTTCAGGATGACCGGGAGTAGGAGATTCCCATTGACGGAACTGAGCCAGTTCTTCCATGCTGTATTTTCCTGTTAGAGCCAAAACTGAATAAAGCATTGGTGACATGTGTCCGGGATCAAGGAAGAAACGATCGCGACCTACCCAGGTTGGATTTTCAGGATCGTACTGAAGAAACTCCGAATAAAGAACATTTACAAAATCGGCACCACCCATCGCACCACCGGGGTGTCCTGATTTAGCCTTTTCAACTGCTGAAGCAGAAAGGATACGAATATTATCCGCTGCTCTGTTTAAAATTTCTACTGAATTCATAAAAAAATATTTAGTTGTTGTTTGTTGTTTAAAATTTATATCCGATTAAATAATTAAAACCAAAGGAAGTGTCATCTGTGATGCCGTATCCGGGAATATACCAGGGTTTGTAATCCCCTGTGTCAGGTTTGAGTAACAGATTTTTTGTGCGGATATTCCATCCTATAAATATATTTTTACTCAACTCAACCCGCAATGAAGCCCCTAATTCCAGCCACATTCCAAAGAAATTCTGATCTGTAAGATCCTTTTTAATTGTTTCATTCCAATAATTGCCCGGAACAGTCAGGTTATTTAAATCATAACCAAATCCCGAAAATCCAAGCCTTGCACCTACTAAAAGCAAATTATTATTCATTTTGCCACCGGGTTTAGACTTCATTAAATTAAAGTCGGTTCCCAATCTGTAATATAGTCCTGAACCTTTAAAATTAATTCCGGAATATAAAGTCTTATCTGCTCCTCCAAATCCGGCTTCAAAGGCAGGATATAAATTGTTTCTCAGATAAAACTGAATGGCTGCTTCATAATTGTAGGTATCGCTACCTGCAATTGTTGTGACCAAAGGAACAATATCGGTCTCAATTCTGAAACCCTGAAAGAAAGGTCCTGACACAGTATCTTTTTTTTCTTCTTTCGTTTGAGCAAATGCTCCGGCCGAAAAAAGAAATATCAGGAATACAATATTAAAAATATATCTGTAAATGTTTAACATCTTGATTGTTAATATCGTATTGCTTGATTATTATTGAATTAATAAAATGTTTGGTAGTCAGCACTGTGTCAATTTTATGTGTTATCATGCATCCACAGGCAAATGACAGAAAATAATCGGCATTGGTATGAATGACAGTTACTGTGTCGTTAATGTTATTCGACTTTAAAACAAATGTGCTGATATTTTTTTGTTGATTCAATGGAAGTGATATAGCACTAACTTTCAGTTTTTTATTGTAAAGGAATGAATCTTTGCCGAGTCCATTGATTGTAAGTGTATCCACCTGAAAGGATGTAGAAGTACCAGCTTTAAAGAATGTTGCCTGAAGATAAGCATTGGTACTTTCCCTGCACGTTTCTTCTTCTGTGCATGCCCAGAAGAAAACAGCAATCAGGAATATCAGGCTTAAATACTTCATCAGCTAAAGAATTGATTTTTAGTTTCTTCTCTGATAATATTGGTAGCCACCTGACTCGGATTTTCATCTACTTCGTTATAAATCGTCAGAATTAATTCTGCTAATCTGGTCGCTGAATCGTCGGGATTAAATTTTGAAGCCGCTGTATTGATGATTTTAACAAGATTATTGCGGGTGTTCGTTATCGCTTCCCATAACTCTTCGCTCACATAAATCTGTTGTGAAAAATTATGTTCGAATTCACTTCTGATGAATTGCAATAATTGCGTCTGAAATTCAATACATTGCATACCCGGTTTAATCACATTAATCAACATGGATTCAGGGTTTGTACGTTCAATAAGCAGCATAATCCTCTCGTATGCTCTTAAGCGAATCGGTAGAACTGTTGATTGATTTTTCTTCAGCAATTCCGATTTTCTGCGTTTATCCTCGTTGACAAGCATCTTATCTATAAGCAGATAGGCGGTCATCATGACAATAAAGGCGGGTATAACATACTTAAAAATTTCCATATCAGATTTCTTTTTCTATCAGATAATTATTTCTTTCAGTAGAGTTTCTTGCCACAATTTCACCCAGGAAACCG
>JBILFS010000369.1:0-2953 GCA_044351455.1 Paludibacter sp.
AACATTCCAGTCAACAATATCCCACAATGCCGCAACATAGTCAGCACGACGGTTCTGGAAATCAATATAATATGCATGTTCCCATACATCAAAAGTAAGCAGCGGAGTTAATCCACGGGTAATGGGGTTACCTGCATTGCTTTCTTTTACGATGGATAATTTTCCTTCAGCATCTTTTACTAACCATGCCCAACCTGAACCAAAAACCGTAATAGCAGCTTTTCCAAATTCAGTTTTGAAAGTATCAAAAGAACCGAAGGCATCATCGATTGCTTTTGCAAGCGCAGCTGAAGGAGCAGTTCCCTTGTTTGGGGTTAATGAAAGAAAATAGAAGTTATGATTCCAAATCTGTGCAGCATTATTAAAAATAGGCCCGTCAGATTTTTTAACAATTGTGTCAAGATCAGCATTTTCAAACTCAGTGCCCGGAACAAGTCCGTTGAGATTGGTTACATAAGTCTGATGATGTTTGCCATAGTGATAACTGATAGTATCAGCACTAATTACCGGTGCTAAAGCATCTGCAGCATAAGGTAGTTGAGGTAATTCGAATTTCATAATGATTTTTAATTTAAAAATTATTGAATTTGTTTAGTATCTGTTTTTACTACATCAAACAATCAAACATCCGATTTGTTTAATCGCATGCTAAAAAAACTATAAAATTCTAAAAATCATTATTCAGATATTGCTTAACTGTTAAATTTTTAGCATCTTTGTACTAACAAAATAATATTGAAACAATGATAAAGAAATTTCTTCCTCTATTTTTATTGACAGTCATTTTTAGTTTTGCGGCGACATCCTGTAAAAGCAAACAGAAAATCACTGAAATCCCCGGAGCAACTATACCGGCAACTAAAACGACAACAAGTACGGTTACAACTCCAAATAAAGAAGTTGTTACAACACCTGTTAAAGAAGAAACCCGTTCCGAATCTTTTAAACTTGCCAGTGGTGAGACCAATACCGCAGCACTTTCTTTCAAATATCATGTTGTTGTTGGTTCATTTTCTGTTCATACGAATGCAGTAAATCTCCGCAACAAACTTGCTAATGAAGGAAATAATTCATTGACCGTGGAAAATGAAAAGGGAATGCTCAGAGTAATTATCAGTTCATTCAACGATTACAATGATGCTCATGGCAAAATCAAACAAATCAAGTCATCTTATCCTGATGCCTGGGTTCTGGTACAAAAATAAACAACTGAACAATAATACTTGTCAGGTGTTAATAATTTAAAGCTGCATTTGTTTGCAGCTTTTTTTTATTAAAAATTTTAAATGATAAAATATGTCAGACAAGCACATTATTTCGACAAACTGGAAAGGCGGTTTAGCCTTTGAAACGAACCTGAATGGTCATGTTGTAACCATGGATGCTCCTGTTGAATCGGGTGGAACCAATACCGGACCCGGACCAAAAAGACTTCTTTTAACAGCATTAAGCGGTTGCACCGGGATGGATATTGTTTCTATTCTTCAGAAAATGCGTGTGGAATTTGAAGATTTACAAATTGATGTGGAAGGAGTTTTAGCCGATGAGCATCCGAAAAGATACGAAAAAATGCATGTCATCTATACCATAAAAGGAAAAGACCTTCCCCACGATAAAGTAGAGAAGGCCGTAAAGATGTCGGAAGAAACCTATTGTGGTGTTAGAGCCACATTTGCTCCCGGAGTTGCATTAAGTTCCGAAATCAGATATATTGAATAGTATTAAATCATTGCTTCAATATTCCATACAAAGGCTCTCAACCCCATCAGTTCTGATGTGAGGTCGAGGGCTTTTAAATCTTTCAGGATATTCTCAACTTTGTGATCTTCCACCACTGTTATGATGGATGAATTTATGGATGGCCAGGCATGACTACCCAGGTGTGGATCGCCGGTTGTTGTACCACGGCCTATAACCTGTTCCCATCCTGTATAACCCTTTACATTGTTTCCGCGTAGAATCGATATTACCTGATCCATATATGCCTGATCAAAGGCTATCATAATTGATTTCATCTGTTTAAAATTTGATTTTTTGTTGTCACCTTATGTGTCCGGAATTTTTAATTTCAGACCTATAGGTTTTATTCCATATTCTTTTTAATAATTAGCTTCTTAACTTTTCAGCAAGTAATTGTCTGTGCAATTTTTTTCTTCCGAAATGAATTTTAATACCCGCAACAATAGAATAAACAGTAGGCACAATCACCAGGGTAAACAAGGTTGAAACTGTCAAACCTCCAATCACTGTTATCGCCATTGGTTTCCACATTTCAGAACCCTGTGCATTGGTTATCGCCATTGGCATCATCCCAAGGATGGTAGTCAGGGTTGTCATTAACACAGGACGTAACCTGGACCTGCCACCATTTACCACAGCCTGAATAACGCCCATGCCTCTTCCCCTGTTGAGGTTAATATAATCCACAAGTACGATACCATTCTTTACCACAATACCAACGAGCATGATAATACCTACAAACGACATCATGTTCAGCGTAGATCCTGTAAGGGTAAATGCAAGAATAACTCCGGAAACCGCAAATGGAATCGAAAACATAATGATGAAAGGATAAGCTAAAGATTCAAACTGAGATGCCATTACAATAAACACCAACAAAATAATCAGAATCAATAATACTCCCAAATCTTTGAACGAATCCTGTTGATCGACGAAGGTACCTCCAATCTGAACATTGACATTGGATGGAATATTAATCTCCTTTAATTCCTTATTGATGGCATCAACAGCTTTATCGATGGTAGTTCCCGATACAGTTGATGCAACAACCACTATTCTTTGTCTGTTCTTTCTTTCAATAGTCGGTGGAGAGAAGTCTTCCACAACTTTACCAACGTCACGCAATCTGACCGTTTGTCCCTGATTGTTGTAAATCAAAATGTTTTCTATAGATTCTATCGATTGACGATCACCGGGAGCATATGCGATTTTG
>JBILFS010000370.1:0-2952 GCA_044351455.1 Paludibacter sp.
AGCGAGTTTTTTTGCATGGCAATCAACAATTCTTCTGATGTTTTATCCGGTCCGTTGAAAATAATTTTATTTCCGGGTACCCCGTTATTCAAAGCTTTGTTGTATTCAAAACCTGACACTACTTCAGCCCAGGAGCCTTCCTGGTGATATATTTTACATACAGCATCTAAGTAGTTGGTTTTATAAGACCAGGCAAACTGCACTTTCGGATATCTCGTTTTAAAAATTCTGTTAGCTTGTTGAATATTTCTTCTGATTTTTTTTTCTGACAAAACAAACAAGGGTGAGCCATATTCTTTTAACAAATCTTTCACCGCAACACTTTCTATATGACTAACAGGTTCATTCTGTGATTTTGTTCCGAATTTATTCATCAATCCGGTATTCATTTTTCTTAATACCGGTCTCTCGTACGTTTTCTTTTCCATCATTTTAAAGTTTGAAATAATTAAAGTTCTCCATTTCCCGAAATCTGCTGAAATTCTCTGATGTCAGTAATTAAATCCCAGGAATAGCGGATAAAAATTTTACCTTTTTCGTAGGTTTTGAAAGGCTTAACATCTTCTCCCATTGCCATTTTAACCAATGAAGCAGGTTGGTTTTGACCTGCAGCTGCAGTCAGATAAATCCATGCCGGAAAGCGCGGGTTTACTTCCATGATATATGGTTTTCCATCATCTGTAAGCATGATTTCAAGTTCGCAGCCACCTTTCCATTTAGTTTTCTTTATGAAATCTGTTGCAAGATGTATCAGACTATCATCCTCCAGTGTAATGCCGGCCCAGGCTTTTCCTTTGTCGGTAATGTATAATTTACGCATTGGTATTACACTGATGGCATTTCCATTTCCATCACCCAATGCCGCAACGTTTATTTCAGTACCCTTGATAAAATCCTGAATAATAATAGGTAATCCCCATTTTGCCTGAATTTTGAAAAAGGCATTTTCTGCTTGCTCAAAGTTATGGGCAATCACAGCATCATAGAATTTCCCTTTTACTACGATGGGAAATTCAAGTGATTCTTTGTGTTTTATTAATTCTCTGAACTCGTGTATGATGCGATCCTGAGGAACCAGGAAGTTGTTTTTCTTTCCGAAATCGTACAGTTTTACTTTATCTCGTGCCTCAAGTTGTTCAATATCAGGCATGAATGTTTTCATTCCCAATGCATCTAATCTTCCTTTCAGTTTGATAAAATTAAAAAGTTCTGCATCAAAATTCGGGATTATTAAATCCGGTTTTTCCATTTCATGGATGTATACCAGTCGGTTATATAAACTTTCGGTGCCTGCAGATGGATAAGGGATTTGATAGGTTTTATCAACCAAATCATGCATATACAATCCCGGTTCCAGCGCCTCGTAGGATAATCCTATAATCCGGACATCAAAATCCGGGCATTCTCTGATTGCTCTGATAACGGCAACTCCGGGTCCGGGACTGTCGATGGCGTTCAAGCCGGTAACTGCTATCGTATATTTCTTTTTCATGATCTTGCTGTTTATTCCAGAATGTTATGCTCTTTCAGTAAAGTCATGAAATCTTCCAAATCTCTTTCAAGCAGATAGGAGTCTACATCATACTGTTTTCCTATTTCAATTTTTATATCTGAAATGGATTTATCCTGTTTAAGTAAAGCAATAATTTCGCTACCTACCGGATTTGTAGAGAATGAATCGCCGGTGGTTGGATTGAATAGAAATCCCTCATCGCTTACAGCAATGTTTTTCCTAATACCCATAATATTTAGTTTGTTAGTTCGTTTTTCAAAAATAATATATCTTCAGGCTAACTCAAAATATTTTCAGCATAACAGCCGCATTCTTCAACAAACAATTTTCACAAAATTATTTTTTCAGTCGACCTGCCAATATTTACAATGAAAATCCCTTTGGCAATAAACTGAATTTTAAGGGTTTTAGCACTGATTATACCTTTTCTTATCAATTTTCCTGCCGTGTTATAGATGGCAAAAGGTGTTTCATCTTCTGATGATTCCAGCATAATACCATCCGAAGTAATTGTTACTTTCGGTTTTTTTAACCCGTTTTCTGTAAGGTTAGATGGGATATTGATTTCGTTGACTGAAGAAAAATTACTCCAGTACGGAGCATTTTTATAAGCTGAGGATGAGCCGATTGGCACCAATAATTTGCAGGTTTGCATATTGATTAAATCAAAAGTATAATAATCCACCACCGGGGGAATGGCGTTGTTGAAGCCCAATTCCGTTAGTGATGTGCATCCGTAAAAAGCTCCACCACCGATAAAATCCAATTGCGGGAATATTAACCTGTTCATTTTAATGCAATTGCTGAATGCTGAGTAACCTATTGATTTCAAACCTGATGGGAAATACACTTGTGTTAACAAAGCACATCCATCAAAAGCCAGTAACCCGATGTGTCTGACGCTTGCCGGTAAAACGAGGGTGCCTGCTTTGTAAACCGGACAAATCAACAAAGTGTCTGCTTGTTTATTATACAGAATTCCATCGGTAGCAGAATAGGTTGGATTTTCTGTCTGAACATCAAATCCTTCCAAAGACAGGCAGTTGTAGAATGCGTAACTGCCAATGCTGTTTAGATTTTTTGGAAGTGTGATTTTTCCGGTGATGCCTGTGCAGTTGCTGAAAGCCCCCGGATCTATGTATAGGACAGCTGATGGAATTTCAAAAGTACCAGTGAATGTGGATGGACAACACAACAGCCTGTCCCGGCTTTTACTATACAAAACGCCATTTTCCGTAGCAAACCAGTTGTTGTTTTCATTTGCAGAAAATGAACTGATACCTGTACATCCATAAAAAGAGTAATAGCCAATGTAATCAGTTAAAGCAGGGATGTTAATATTTCCGGTTAGGGATGTGCAATTGTAAAAAGCATAACTTCCTATCAATTTTACGGTTGTCGGTAGAGTATAATTGCCTTTTTTAGTTGGTGGACATATG
>JBILFS010000371.1:0-2950 GCA_044351455.1 Paludibacter sp.
TCACCAACTGTCCAATCACTTTGCATCATGTAATCGCCATAAGCTCCGGCACCCGATTTTCCTCGCCACTTTTTTATAGGAACAATTGGTGTATGTGGTGATGTTAAAGCAAAATACAGGAAAAAAGGTTGATTTTTCATTTGGTTTGAAATCCATGCAACTGCTTTTTTTGTAATTGTTGGCATTACTTCATAAAAGTTCCAGTCCTTACAGGAAGGACCCGGACGTAATTCAGTAATCATTTCATTATTTTGGGTTTTAACAGTCAATAATTCTGTTGGTGCCTCAATTATCCTATCGTTTTGAATCCAGCAATAGGGTGGAAAGTTAGGGACATCGTCGCCGAAATAATAATCAAATCCGTGCGCAACAGGACCATAAGCTATGGGCTTATCCCAATTATATGCATCAGGTCCCCAGGTTTGCTTTTTCTCAACCATAATTGGTTTTGCATCGGTTTTTCGGATAGATTGCCAATCCCAGCCAAGGTGCCATTTCCCTATACATGCTGTTTTAAATCCATTTAGCTTCAACATCTCAGGCAGAGTAATTTCCTCTTCGTCAAAAACTGATGCTTCCCAGGAATCCACAATATTATGGAATTTTCGCCAGTGATAGCGACCTGTTAATAAAGCATATCTGCTGGGAGTACTAATACCAGATGAGCTGTGCGCATTGGTAAAACGCATCCCTTCCTTTGCCAGTTTGTCCAGATTCGGAGTTGGTATCTTCGAATCTATATTCTGAATTGCTAAATCCCCGTAACCCATGTCATCTGCATAAATAATAACAATATTGGGTTTTTGTCCATAAATAACGAAGGTATGAAATGAACTTATTCCTACAAAGCTTATTAATCTGAAATTCATACTTTATTACAACTTTGGATTTGTTATGGAAACATTAATGAATTTTACCGAACAACCTAAGCTGAAAATATCAGGTTACTGTGGCAAAGTTGCTTTCCGGCTTGTAACTATTCAAACAACTTTTTACTTATCAATTAAAATTCAGGAAGTCCTGATATTACTACAGGGACTTCCTGTTTTTAAACTTCGACAACAAATGATTTTTTATCGCACAACTATTTTATGGACAATATTGCTTTTGGCTTCATGCAATTTCAGCAGGTAAATTCCTTTCGACACATGGATAGTCAGGTCACTTCCCTGCGAAATAACATTTGCTACCAACTGACCACTTAATCCATAAAGTGCTGCAATTTTTCCTGCTTCCAAACCACGAACAATAATTTCATTAGCACCAACTGCAATCACAACAGCACTGCCGGTTTCAATTTTGCGGGTTGAAGCATCGGAAGTTCCTGTAACAAAGGGCGAGAAGGTACTTACAGTTGCTGTGTAAGTATTTTCTGTGCGTGTAGCCTGAATATTGTCGTACGACGTACCATTCCAGCGACCGATTACATCTGTAATGTTTGTAATAACTGCTGAGGAAGGTGTTAACTTCATTTCTGTTGCTGATGGAGCGGATGAATTGATATTCCAGACTTTTTCATTGTAGGTAATACCAGATGCTGCAACGCCGGGCAGCACTGCTCCCACATTCACATTAAAGGTTGTTGCATCTGTCGGTGTTAGAACAACCGGATCGTAACTAACATAGGACGCCCCGACTGGTAAATTTACAACCTGGGCAGCAGATGCAGCTTTGTATAGTTTACCGGCACCATTGGTTACTACAAACGATGCTGCTGAACCACCACTGATATTGTTGGTGGATGTGATATTCAGATCATAAGCGCCCAAACTAAGTAAACCTGAGGTCAATGATAAAGTATTGCTGATGTTAAGCTGTTTGTCAAGGCTAACACCTGCATCATTGTTTATTGTTAAATTATTCACTGTCGCAGGAAAATCAGCACCTAAAACCTGAGCGCTGGCACCCACAAGCTGATAGTTGGCAGCCGTATTGAAATTACGGGTTGTACAACGAATTGGTCCGGTTGTTGGGTTTAAGCCATCGGCAGCGCTAATCTTTATTGTTGCACCATCATTTAAAATAAATGTACCTGTACCTGTACAATAATTTGCTGTGAAATCGGCATTACTTCCGGTTAACATTGTAAGTGAACCGTTCAAAGTTAAAGTACTTGTGACAGAAGGAGTTATTTGACCGGATACACTTACTGATTTTCCATTGTTTATAAGATACCCGATATTGCTATTTCCTGAATTATCGAATATAAATGCTGCACTTGTATTGACAATAATTGCATCTGCATCGAAAGTAAACACAGTATTCGTCACATTAGCACCCGGCCTGATTCTGTTAATTGCAACTGACCCACTACCCGAAAGTGTACAATTCTGGTAAAATGTTAAACTGGTTGTATTTGTTTCAGTTGGACCTGCAAGCGCTTCTAATGTTCCATCTACTTGTATTGTGTTACCGTAAACATTTAGATACGCAGCCACACCAGTCGCATTTGAATGATAACCCGACAGTTTTGCACCGGAATTGATTGTCAAGTTATAACAACTTCCACCGTTTGAACCATTAACCACAAGATTATGTGCAACAACTGCATTGTCATCTAATGTTGGTGCAACACCTCCAACCCAGTTGGCGCCAGTTTTAAAATCACCATCCTGAATTGATGTCAGAGTTCTTTTTTCTGTAGTTTGACTACCTGAAGCCGGACTTGTAGTGAGATAATTTTCTGTTCCTGCACTTCCATTAAAATCATATATCCTAACAGAATAGGTAGTATTGAAATTTAATCCTGTAACAGCAACAGAATTTCCGCTTCCGTTATAAACTACTTTTCCTCCGGCAACAGTACTACTACCTGCATTGCTATAATCTGTATTAGCAGTATAACCTGATCCATCTGCTGGTTCGCCCGAAAGACTTGTACCAATTACAACCAAATGATTGGTTCCACCACCTGATACAGCAGGAGTCCAGTTGATTGTCATGCCGCTTG
>JBILFS010000372.1:0-2942 GCA_044351455.1 Paludibacter sp.
CAGGCTATGTGGACCGGTGTACCCATGATTGACGTATTTAACACCCTGGTAAAGTCGCAAAAAATTCCAATTTTTGCAGGTCCGACTGAACCATATAACCGGCTTTTGTCGCAAATTGCAAAAGGAGCACAGGTTGATGTGATTATTTTTGCCGGAATCGGTCTTAAATACGATGAATATCAGTATTTTAAAGACGAACTTTCAACTTCGGGTAATATGGATAAAACCATCATGTTTACCCACCTGGCCGGCGAACCACAGATTAAAGGTCTTATGTTACCCGACGTTGCACTCACAGTTTCGCGTGAATTTGCTGATCAGGGTAAAGATGTGTTGGTATTGCTAACAGACATGACCAACTGGTCGAATATTCTGCGTAACGTTGCCAATTATCAGGATATGATTCCTTCGTTACAGGGTTATCCCGGTTCCTTGTATTCTGAATTAGCAAAACGCTACGAAGTGGCTGCCGATATCGAAGGAGCCGGATCCATCACCATTATTGGTGCCACCACGCTTGAATCGTTGGAAGATCCTGTACCGGATAATACAGGTTATATTACCGAAGGACAGTTCTTCCTCGAAAATGGCAAACTGAAACTTGCCCGTTCGCTTTCGCGCTTGAAACAACAGGTGAATAACAAAACGCGAAACGATCATCGCGATATTATGACAGCAATGGCTTCTTTACTTGCCGATGCTGAAAAAGCGCATGAAGCAGCAGAAGTTGGTGCTGCCAATGACGCATTTTCTCAGAAATTATTGCGTTATCGTACCGATTTTATCCGCAAGATAGAAGAACCATTTGGAAACCCCTTGAAATTAGAAAATGCTCTCGATTTATGTTGGGATGTGCTTCGTAAACATTTCGAGCCAACCGAAACGGGTTTGAGTAAAAAGCTAATTGACGAATACTGGGACAAAAAGAATTAATTTTTCATACAAAATATTTACAAAATGAAGAATCAGGAAAATCTGGAAGGAATTGTTTCCAAGTTAAAAGAACAGGGAATTAAAGCCGGAGAAACAGAAAAAAACAGATTGATAGAAGCAGCAAACGAAAAAGCTGAAAAAATGCTTGCAGAAGCTGAAGCGCATGCAAAAAAATTAGTTGCAAAAGCTGAGGCTGAAGCTGCTCAGATTGAAAAAAACTCAAATGCCGCTATTTCTCAGGCTGCACGCGATATGGTAGAAGCAACCAAAATAGCAATCACCAAACATCTGAAGGAAGTTTTCGGAACACAATGTGAAAACATCATTACTCAGGATGAATATCTGAAAGAATTACTAAAACTTGTTCTGGTAAAAATTGAAGGGAATAAAACTGTTGAGGTTCCGGCTACACAACTGAAGAAAATGCAGACCTTTATTGCCGGAACAGCACTTAAAAATGGTGTTGAAGTAAAACCTTTGTCGAAAAGCGAAGCCAAAATATCAATTACCTGCAACGACAATGAAGGCATTCAATATGTAATTACTTCGAAAGATATTGAAGACGGCTTGTTTTCGCTCTTAAATCATGATTTATTAGAACTTATCAATAATAACAGGGAGAGCTGATTATGTCGAATTTGGTATATCTTGTAAGTAGCCTGCCAAGTTTGAGTTTTGGACAAACGCCGCCGATGTCGCTGGATAGTTTTCTGAGCGAGTCAAAAGAGCAATTGTCCTCAGCAGATTTTGATGCACTCATCAAACTCGATTTAAAAAACTTTGATGAAACAAAAGGCGAAAACCTGAAACAATTTCGTGAACTTTTAGCACAACTTAATGCAGATATACTTGAAGTAAGAAATGCAAAAGCAAATCAACGAACAGCTGCTATTCAAACCCTGTCAAAAACAGTGTTTGACCAAAATCCGCTGGAGCGTGAAATCAGTATCATGAAATGGCAATGGGAGGAGCTTACCAATATTGACTTTGGCGAAAATTTTTCGTTTACTGTTGTGCTGGTTTATAAGCTTAAACTTCAGATTCTGCACCGGTTAAATTCCTTTAATTCTGAAAAAGGCCTTGGTATACTTGAGTCGGTAGTTAAACCACCAAAAAAAATGGAGGAAATGTAACAATATGATTGGACAAAAAATAAAATACACCAAGACAGAACGGGCTAAACAAAAGAAAATTCTTAAAGTTTCTTTGCGTATGCTTCCGTTGTTTGAGGCAATGGAAAAATCATTGATGGTTACAATAAATGCAATTGCGGAGAATATTGAACACATCAGTCAGGCTATTGAGCAAAACAAAAAAGAAGCTGCTCCGTGGTTAGCCGTATTTAATGATGAATGGGTCGACATCAGCAGTTATATATCAGTTAACAAGGTCATTACGAAACCTGTGGATGTAGCCGGTGTACGCGTGCAACAGTTTGAAAAAGTTGATTTTGAAGTAGCTTCTATTAGTAACAATACACCGCTTTGGGTCGACGATGCCATCGCTTTGATGCAATCGCAATTACAACTTTTGGCTGAAATTGAATGTCTGAAAGCTCAAATTGAACTACTGGAAGAGGAATTACTCGAAGTACGTGCAAGGGTGAAATTGTTTGAAAACAGGAGAATCCCAAATGCCAAAACGGCAATACGCAAAATTAGTCAGAAATTGCAGGACGACGAACGCCTTATGATTGCAACAGCGAAAGTTGTAAAAACCAAACAAGCTGAGGAGGACAACGCATGATAACGAAAATGAAAAAAATCACACTTTTTTTGTTAGAAACTGAGGTTGAAAGTAACCTGACAGTTTTAGGACAACTTGGTGTGATGCATATAAAACCATTTGTGCCTGCACGGGATGAATCGATTGACAAAGTTCAGGCACACATTCAGCAACTGGAAAAATCAATATCAGTTCTGGAAAGATTTGAAAATAGTGCGTTAACAGAAACCGTTAACATAGGTGATTCCCTAACTGAAGTAGAATTATTGCAACAAGTGCTTCAG
>JBILFS010000373.1:0-2939 GCA_044351455.1 Paludibacter sp.
TTGATGGTAGATACAGAACTCGGACAGATTTTCTACGACAAAGAATTGAAAGAAGGACTGGCGAAAGCTTTCCCATACCGCGAATGGTTGAATAAAAACTGTGTCAAAATTGAAGATATTGTTTCCGGTCGTACAGTAAAATCTGACATTCCAAATTATCAAACATTATTACATGCCTTTGGATATTCAAAAGAAGACATGGAACGTGTGATTATTCCGATGGCCAATGACTCTTACGAGCCAACATCTTCAATGGGTAATGATGCAACCCTGGCTGTGTTTTCTGACAAACCTCAGCGTTTGTTCAATTATTTCCGTCAGCAGTTTGCACAGGTAACCAATCCTCCAATCGATCCAATCCGCGAAGAATTGGTAATGTCGCTGACAGGCTATATTGGATCAATTCATCAGAATCTGCTTGAACCAGCCAATGAGATTTGTAAAATGGTGAAACTGAAAAGTCCGGTAATGACAAATATTCAGTTTGACATCATCAAAAATCTTAGTTATAAAGGCTTCTACACCATCTCTTTGCCTATGCTTTTTGATCCTTCAAAAGGTAGTAAAGGTTTGGAAGATGCTATTGATGAGTTGTGTACATCTGTAGAAAAAGCAGTTGACGATGGTAAAAATTATATTGTACTGACCGACCGTGGTGTAGACGAAACACATGCCCCGATACCTTCATTATTGGCGGTATCTGCTGTTCATTTGTATTTGCT
Organism: Paludibacter sp.; assembly: GCA_044351455.1. Taxonomy (GTDB): domain Bacteria; phylum Bacteroidota; class Bacteroidia; order Bacteroidales; family Paludibacteraceae; genus Paludibacter. The sequence goes on from JBILFS010000373.1 coordinate 723, forward strand.
TGAGAAACGCAAACGCATGCAGATTGACATTGTTGTGGAATCGGCAGAACCACGCGAAGTGATGCATTTTGCATTGTTATTCGGATTTGGGGCTAATGCAATTAACCCGTATATGGTTTTTTCAATCATCAACGAGAAAATTAAATCCGGCGACATCAATATGGATTTTGGTTCAGCAGTAAGCCACTATATCAAAGCCGTAAACAAAGGATTACTCAAGGTATTATCAAAAATGGGTAACTCTACCCTGCGTAGTTATCGTGGTGCTCATATTTTTGAATCGATTGGTATTTCTTCAAAATTATTATCCAGATATTTCAAGGGAATTACTTCTGCCATTGAAGGAATTGACATGGAAGATTTGGCGAACGAAGTTTTAGCTCCGTTTAAAAAGGCATTTTTCCCTGAAGAAGGTGTTAATCTGAATACACTCGATAATCTGGGTCATTATGCTTATCGCCGGGATGGTGAAGAACATGCCTGGAATCCGGAAACCATAGCACGTTTGCAAATTGCAACTAAAACAGGTAGTTACGATAAATATAAGGAATATGTAACAGCTGTGGATGATAAAGCATCGCCAATTTTCATTCGCGATTTAATGTCGTACAAACGCAATCCTATTTCAATTGATGAAGTTGAACCGATTGAAAAAATTCTCAGAAGATTCTGTACTGGTGCTATGTCTTATGGTTCTATCAGTAGAGAAGCCCATGAAGCCATGGCATTCGCCATGAATATCATTGGTGGTCGAAGCAATACCGGTGAAGGTGGTGAGGATCCCGAGCGTTTCAAAAAACGCGAGGATGGACTAAGTGCCCGTTCCTCTATCAAACAGGTTGCATCAGGACGTTTCGGGGTAACTGCGGAATATCTTGTAAATGCTGATGAAATTCAAATCAAGATAGCTCAGGGTGCAAAACCCGGAGAAGGTGGTCAGCTACCTGGACATAAAGTGGATCAGATTATCGCAAAAACGCGTCACTCTATTCCGGGTATTTCATTAATTTCGCCTCCTCCCCATCATGATATTTATTCTATTGAGGATTTAGCGCAGTTGATTTATGATTTAAAGAACATCAATCCGACTGCCATTATCAGTGTAAAACTTGTATCTGAAACGGGTGTGGGTACGATTGCTGCCGGTGTTGCCAAAGCAAAAGCCGACCTGATTCTTATCTCGGGAGCAGAAGGTGGTACAGGTGCCAGTCCGTCAAGTTCAATCAAACATGCCGGCATGCCTCTGGAAATCGGTTTGGCAGAAACACAGCAAACGCTGGTACTTAACGATTTGCGTGGACAAATCATTCTGCAGGCAGATGGTCAGTTAAAAACCGGTCACGACATCATCATCGCAGCATTGCTGGGAGCTGAAGAGTATGGTTTTGCAACCAGTGCATTGTTGATTTTAGGTTGTGTTATGATGCGTAAGTGTCACCTGAATACATGCCCGGTTGGTGTTGCAACTCAGGATGAGGAATTGCGTAAACATTTTACAGGCAAACATGAATATCTTGTAAATTTCTTCCATTTCTTAGCGCAGGATGTTCGCGAACATCTGGCTCAGATGGGCTACAGAAGTTTAAATGAGATTATCGGTCGCGCCGACTTACTACAACGCAAAAAGCCGGAAGGTGTTTCAAAAATTAAAAAAGTTGATCTTTCACGTATTATGTATGTTTCAAATACTGAAAATTCACTTCGCAATAATAAGGAGCAAAATCATAAGCTTGAAAATGTGCTCGATCGTAATCTGATTAAGAAATCGCTTTCAGCACTTGATTTCAATGTTCCTGTAGAAATTCATAGTCCTATTAAAAATATTGATCGTACAGTTGGAGCGATGCTTTCCGGAGAAGTAGCCAAACGATATGGTCAGGCAGGTTTACCGGATCAGTCTATCAAAGCCTATTTCAAAGGTTCTGCTGGTCAGAGTTTCGGAGCATTCCTTAGTAAAGGTATCTATTTTGAACTCGAAGGTGAAGCAAATGATTATGTTGGCAAGGGTTTATCAGGTGGTACTATCGTTGTAAAAACTCCAAAAGGAAGCACTTTTGAATCAGAAAAAAATATCATTGCCGGAAATACCCTGCTTTATGGTGCAACTTCAGGTGATGTGTATATCAATGGTGTGGTAGGAGAACGATTCTGTGTACGTAATTCTGGTGCAAAAGCGGTTGTTGAAGGTGCTGGTGACCATTGTTGCGAGTATATGAC
>JBILFS010000374.1:0-2937 GCA_044351455.1 Paludibacter sp.
CAGGTTTTCTCTTTCCACATCCATGGCTTCTCTGCGCAATTCCTTGTAACTGGTCACACTGTACACATCACAACTTACCCCGTATTTTTCTTCCAGGATATCGGCAGCTTTCAGTGTTTCGTTCAGAATGGTACCACTTCCGAGTAAATTGGCAGTCAGATTACCCGATTGTTTTTTACCACCACGATATAAATACATGCCCTTCAGAATGCCTTCTTTTACGTCGCCCGGCATGGCAGGTTGCGCATAATTTTCATTCATGATGGTGATGTAATAAAATACTTTTTCCTGTTCCTCATACATCCTGCGGATACCATCGCGGATAATCACGGCCAGTTCGTAGGCAAATGCGGGATCGTAGGTAACCAGATTCGGTACGGGATAGGCGAAGAGGTGACTGTTGCCATCCTGATGCTGTAATCCCTCGCCGGCGAGTGTGGTTCGTCCTGCTGTTCCTCCCACCAGGAATCCCTTCACATTCATATCTGCAGCAGCCCAAACCAAATCGCCGATGCGCTGCATGCCAAACATGGAATAATACACAAAGAAGGGCATCATGTTGATACCGTGTGAAGCATAGGAAGTTCCTGCAGCAATGAATGACGACATGGAGCCGGCCTCGGTGATTCCTTCTTCCAGAATCTGACCATCTTTGGCTTCTTTATAATATAGTAATAGTTCTTTGTCGACAGGTTCATAAAGCTGCCCTACATGCGAATATATACCCAGCTGACGGAAAAGGGCTTCCATGCCGAATGTTCTGGCTTCGTCGGGTACAATCGGAACGATCAGTTTGCCGATTTCCTTGTCTTTCAATAATTTGGTAAGAATGCGTACAAATGCCATCGTGGTTGATAATTCACGCCCTTCTGAACTTTGGTAAAATTCGGCAAATACTTCTTCTGGTGGTGTTTTGAATGGTCTGACATCCACAATTCTTTGCGGAATATATCCGCCAAGATCTTCTCTTCTTTTTCTCAGGTATTTCATCTCAGGAGAATCTTCCGGCAATTTGAAGAAAGGTGTTTTGGTTACTTCATCATCAGAAATGGGAATGCCGAAACGGGTTCTGAAATCTTTCAGTTCATCCTCGTTGAGTTTTTTCTGCTGATGGGATATATTTTTGCCTTCACCGCTTTCTCCCAGTCCATAACCTTTGATGGTATTCGCCAGAATAACGGTAGGTTGTCCTTTGTGATGTACAGCTTCATTATAAGCCGCAAATACTTTTTCAGGATCGTGACCGCCTCTTTTCATTTTTTTGATTTGCTCATCTGATAAATGACTGACCATTTCAGCCAGGTCTTCATCCACACCAAAGAATTCTTTTCTGACATAATCACCGGGTGCAATGGAAAATTTCTGCGACTGTCCATCCACAATTTCACCCATGCGTTTTACGAGTTTGCCTTTGGTGTCTTTTTCAATCAGTTCATCCCAGTCACCTCCCCAAAGCACTTTGATTACATTCCAGCCTGCTCCACGGAAAACCGCCTCCAGTTCCTGCACGATTTTACCATTTCCTCTAACCGGTCCATCCAGACGCTGCAGGTTACAATTGATGACAAATATCAGATTGTCGAGTTTTTCTCTCGCGGCCAGGGTTATTGCTCCCAATGCTTCGGGTTCGTCGGTTTCACCATCACCTAAAAAAGCCCACACCTTGCGGTGCGAGGTTGATTTTAAACCACGATCTTCCAGATATCTGTTGAAGCGGGCCTGATAAATAGCCATGATCGGACCAAGTCCCATCGAAACCGTTGGAAATTCCCAAAAATCCGGCATCAGCCAGGGATGCGGATAGGAGGATAAGCCACCGCCCGGATTCAACTCTCTGCGGAAATTATTCAATTGATCAGAACTCAATCTGCCTTCCAGAAATGCCCTGGCATAAATGCCCGGCGCTGCATGTCCCTGAAAATAAATTAAATCGCCATCATGCCCTTCGCCTTTTCCACGAAAGAAATGATTAAATGCCACTTCCAGCAGCGTTGCAACAGAAGCATAGGTTGAGATATGTCCTCCGATACCATTTTCATTTTTATTGGCTTTTACAACCATAGCCATCGCATTCCAGCGAATGATACTCTTGATGATTCTTTCAATTTCGCGGTTACCGGGATAAGGTGGTTGTTTCGAACGACCTATTGTATTAATGTATGGTGTATTGGCAGTAAATGGTAATTCCACTCCGGCTTTATGTGCCCTTACCTGAAGTTGCCTTAGTAACTCCACAACCCGTTCGGGCCCCCATTGTTGCAATACATAATCGAGGGAATAAAACCACTCTTCATTTTCCAGTTCTTCTATCTCGCGGGATATTTTTTTATGATTGTTCATACTTTGTTTTTTTTATGTACCATTAATAACAATCAAATTCCGGATATGTTTTCAATAGCTTTATAAATTGCCTATAGTGAGCTTAAACGTGGTTTTTTTGGGGTTTTTTTAAAATAAATCATTAAAAAACGGCTTTTTTTAAAGAAATATTCATTTTTTTTGAAAAAAGTTGCCTCAAAGTATTGTATATTTAAATCAAGTCGTTATTTTTGTCAAAAATTTCCTCTTATTCACTATTCTATAATCTTATAAAAAATGGAAGAATTAATCGCAAAAATCAAAGCTGAATGTGCAGCTTTCGAAAAAGATGCTGCTCAGCAGATGGAAAAAGGTAACAAAGCCGCTGGTACTCGCGCTCGTCAGAGTTCACTTGCAATTGAAAAATTGATGAAAGAGTTCAGAAAAGTTTCTATCGAAGCGTCTAAAAAATAATTTTAAGAAATTATGAGAAGACTGTATTGGAGTTTTATTCAATACAGTCTTTTTTTTGCACATATCTCTATCTTTTTGAATTAATTTTAATCCTCTCACTGTTTTGGAATGTATATATTTGCAGCATTAAATAATATATTCCATGACAAAAATTTTCAAATCGTT
>JBILFS010000101.1:0-6862 GCA_044351455.1 Paludibacter sp.
ATTATCCTGACCATCAACAGTTACCATAGGAACCTTGCGCAACATATCCAACACGTTGGATGATTTTGATTCAGGATCCAGTTCGATATCATAGGTGATTTTATCAGCCTCAGCTTTGATAAGGGGCTTTACAGCAACTACATCCAGTTCTTTTAATGCTTGTTTTGAAGGGGAAAAGATTATATTTCCGAGATTAATTTCCTTTGTTTCTTCAGAAACTGTAAATTTCTTTGTAACAGGTTCCTGACCAACACATGAAACGATTATTTGGTATGTCCCCGGCGATTTGATAGTTCCCGAAAAATTTCCTGTTGCATCACCTGCAAATCTGCTTAAAACCAGTTTTGGGTTTTTATCAGATACCACTGAACATGTAACATATGGAAGCGTTTCTTTTGTAAGTGAATCTAAAGCCTGACCTTTGATAGTAAATGCTGCTTTATCTGCTTGGGCAAAAACAATTACCGGAATAAATAAAGTTAAAAAGAGTAGATATTTCATATTTAATAAATGTTATTTTGTAAATAATTAAGTGTATATTAATCAGTATATTATTAAGCAATTTCTATGCGTATAAATGATACTGACTTGTATAAAACAAACCCCGCAAAAGTAATTAATATGATTTAAATATGCAAATTATTTTTTGATTAGTTTTCCTGTTCCGGTAATTCTGACCAATACAACCGGACTTCCTGAATATTGTATGCTTCCTGTGCCTTTTATAGAGCCTTTCAGTGTGTCAGTAACCTGAAGAAATATGTCACCCGTACCATCAATATTGCAATCTGCAGTTCTGGAAACTGTGTTTTGCAGATTTATATTACCGGATCCAGTCAAATCTGCAATAAGTTTATCAGTTTTCCCACTAATATTTATATCGCCCGATCCGGTCAGCTTTAAGCTCAGACTTGATAAATTTACATCTTCGAGTTGGTCGATGGTGCCTGAACCTACAAGCTGATAGAAATTGAGTGAACTGAAAAAATTTTGAATAAGCATATCGCCACTTCCGGTTAAAATCACCCTGGATAAGTTATCTGACTTTTTTACCCCGATAATTGCAGTGGAATTTGTAAAGGAGGTATAGGGAATTGTTTTGATTTTCAATGAATTGCCAATTGTTTTAATGTCCCAGTAATCAATAAGATTCTGATAATCAGTTAAAAATACCTGATTAGTATCATTAAAAGAAATTTCTACCCTGGCAGGTGAGACATGTTCAACAATACTATATGGTTCAACAATAATTTCTTTGGTTACAATTTTTCCTTCCCCTTTTAACCCACTGATCAGACAGGAATTCATTCCAACAAACACGAGCATCAGCATCGGAATGTAGATAAATTTATATTTAAAAAACATATTAAATATTATAAGATATCAACTAAAACAAAAAAAATGCTGCAAAGTTTTACATGCTCATGTTTTTCATGGTTTTTTAGTAACTTTGCAGTCCAAAAAAATAGAAAAATGACTTTAGAAGCCGGTATTCAGCAACTTGTTAAAGAGGCAGTTGAGAAATTATATCAGTACAATGCAACTGATAATCAAATTCAGATACAGAAAACCAAAAAGGAATTCGATGGGGATTTAACCGTCGTGGTTTTTCCGTTTGTAAAAATTGCAGGTAAATCTCCTGAAAAAACAGGTGAGGAACTCGGGATTTATCTACAGAATAATAATAAGTTAATCAGTGGATATAATGTCATCAAAGGATTTCTTAATCTGAATATCAATCCGACTTATTGGGTGGAAGCTTTAACACAAATGCTCCGGAATCCTGATTTCGGGAAGGGTACAACAGGAAATGGCAAATTGTTGATGGTTGAATATTCTTCACCAAACACCAATAAACCACTTCATTTAGGACATATCAGAAATAATTTGCTCGGGTTTTCTATCGGTGAAATTCAGAAAGCCAATGGTTGGGAGGTTGTAAAAACCAATATCGTGAACGACAGGGGAATTCATATCTGTAAATCCATGCTTGCATGGAAACTTTTCGGGAATGGTGAAACGCCGGCAGGTTCAGGCATGAAGGGTGATCATTTGGTAGGAAAGTATTATGTGGAATTCGACAAAGCATACAAAGCCGAAATCAAAGGCTTGATGGAAAAGGGGATGACTGAAGAAGAAGCAAAGAAGGCAGCACCACTTATTCAACAGGCACAGCAAATGCTGGTAGCATGGGAAAATCATGATCCGGAAGTATATACTTTATGGGAAACCATGAATGGTTGGGTTTATGAAGGTTTTGATGCTACATACAAGAAACTCGGAGTGGATTTCGACAAAATTTATTACGAATCTGAAACCTATCTTGAAGGAAAGAGTAAAGTTGAAGAAGGTTTGGCCAAAGGTGTTTTTTATCAAAGACCTGATGGCTCTGTTTGGGCAGATTTAACTGCTGATGGTTTGGATGAAAAACTATTGCTTCGTGCAGATGGTACATCAGTATATATGACACAGGATATTGGAACTGCTAAACTTCGTTTTGAAGATTATCCGATTGATAAAATGGTGTATGTTGTTGGAAATGAACAAAATTATCATTTTCAGGTATTAGCACTTTTATTAGATAAAGTGGGATTTAGCTGGGGCAGGGATTTGGTGCATTTTTCATATGGTATGGTTGAACTGCCTGAAGGTAAAATGAAGAGCAGGGAAGGTACCGTGGTTGATGCCGATGATTTAATGGATGAAATGATTACAACTGCCAGAGAAACTGCGAAGGAACTTGGTAAACTCGATCATGCAGATGAAGAAGAAATAGAGAAAATTTCCACAATGGTTGGTTTGGGAGCATTGAAATATTTTATGTTGAAAGTTGATCCGAAAAAGAATATGACTTTCAATCCAAAAGAATCCATTGATTTTAATGGCAATACCGGTCCGTTTATTCAATATACACATGCCCGAATCAAATCTGTAATCAGAAAGGCAAAAGATGCAGGAATAGAACTCGATATGAATATCGATCCTGACCTGGTCTTGTCGGAGAAGGAATGTTATCTTATTCAGTTATTATCAGCATTTCCGGCTATCGTAAAACAAGCAGGGGATGAGTTTAGTCCTGCAGTAATTGCCAATTATGTATATGAATTGGTAAAAGAGTATAATCAGTTCTACCATGATTTTTCAATTCTTAAAGAAGAAAATAAAGATTTTAGAAATGCAAGAATTGCTTTATCAGCTGCTGTAGCACAGGTAATTCAGAAATCCATGTCACTTTTAGGAATTGAAGTTCCGGAAAGAATGTAATTTTTTTAATTTAGATTTTATTCTTTCAGATTATTGGGTTATTTTAGCAGACTGAAATTAACCATGAATTTGCATGCACATCAGAATTTTGTTGTTTATAATATTAACGTTGTTAGCTTGTAAGCAAAAAGATCCGGAAACACTTGTCAATCAGCCTCCTCAGGAAAACTCATTTTCTGATGATACACTGCATGTTGCCACACTTTATGGCCCGTCTTCCTATTTTATATTTGGTGATGAAATTTTAGGTGAGGATGCTGAACTTATTCAGGAATATGCTGATTTTGCAGAAAGACCTGTAAGATTTCATGTTTGCAAATCTGAATCAGAAATGTTGAAAAAACTCGATGAAGGTCAGGTTGACTTAATTGCATGTAAAATCTTTCAAACCAATAGTCTGAAGGAAAAATACGCCTTTGTTCATCACTATAGTCTGACATATCCGGTATTGGTACAACAAACCGGGTTTAACACAATTTCTGAAGTTTCCGAGTTGAAAGGTAAAAAAGTGCATGTAATTAAGGGTAGCATCAATGAATTGAGGATAAGAAATCTCAATAAGGAGCTTGGTGGTGGGATAGAAATTGTTTCATTAAACGACACAATTACTGATGATAAGCTTATCGAAAAGGTTATTAAAAAGGAAATCGATTATGCTGTTACAGATCGTAAACTTGCAGAAACCTACAAAGAAGCTAATCGGAAACTAAATAGCAGGGTAGCTGTTGGTTTCACACAAAGGAGTGGCTGGTTAACCGGAAAATCGAATGCTGAATTGGTGAAAAGCATTACAGAATGGGAAAATCTTCCTGAAACAGAGACGCTTATATCTGTTTTGAATGAAAAGTATTTATACAGAAATTCTTATTTTTCGCGGGTTAAAGTAAAAATTCCAAAGGGTTCAATATCACCATACGATGGTTTTTTTAAAAAATATTCAGCTGAAATCCTATGGGACTGGAGGTTATTGGCATCCATCGCATTTCATGAATCCGGTTTCGATACAACCAGGGTTTCCTACATGGGTGCATCAGGGCTTATGCAGCTAATGCCGAGAACGGCTGCAAATTTCGGTTTGTCAAGATCTAATATTTTCAATGCGGAAAAGAATATTGAAGCCGGTGTTGAGTATATCAAAAGTTTAAACCTCTTATTCAGGAAGATTGAGAATAAAGATGAAAGAATTAAATTCATTTTAGCATCATACAACTCAGGACCTGCACATATACTGGATGCGAGAGCATTGGCAAAGAAATTTGGTAAAAATCCGGATATTTGGTTTGATAACGTGGAATATTATCTTGCAAAAAAGAATGAACCGGAGATTTACAGGGATGAAGTTGTAAAATATGGATATTTCCGGGCAGGTACAACCATAAAATATGTAAAAAACATTCTCAGTACTTATTACAAGTACAAAGGTGGAGCATGAGAAATCTCGATTTTTTCAAAGGATTACAATCCAGATATCAACTCGAAGAACTGATGTTGTATCTGAGTGAACACCCCGGCTATTTTCCTGAATTATTGGAAATGGCTCTTACTGAAAAGGTAGATTATGCCTGGAGAATTATGTGGGCAGTCGAAAAGGTTAGTCAGAGAGACCCTGACTGGTTTACGGATGATCAAATCAATAGGATTAAAGCACTGGCATTAACAACCAAACATGGAGGAATGCAACGTCTGTGTCTTTCAATTCTGACTTCATTTCCTGTTATACAGCCTTTAGATGTGCATTTTATCAATACCTTATACGAAATGTTACTGAATCCTTCATCGGCTATAGCAGTGCAAAGTCTGGCTATGAAGTTGTTGTATCTGTACACGAAGGAAAATGAAGATTTACTAAGAGAATTTATTTTAACAATTGAGCAAGTAGATGAGAATGAATATACTATGGCCTTCGTTGCTACCAAAAGAAATATACTGAAAATGCATGCGCGTCAACAAAAAGCTGATTACAAAAAAAAATGTTAACTTTGCATGCGTTTTTATGAAAATAAAACAACAAAATTAATTTCAGGTTAAATTAAATCCAAAGTTATTATGACTTTAAAAAAGAACATTATTGCACTCCGGCAAAAAAAAGCACAGGTGCAGATGGGTGGCGGTGAAAAAGCCATCGAGAAGCAGGCTGCCATGGGAAAACTTACAGCCCGTGAGCGTATTCGTACTTTGCTGGATGTAAATTCATTCCACGAATATGACCTTTTTGTGGAACATGAAGAACGGAATTTCGGGATGGAATCCAAAGAATTGGCAGGTGATGGAGTAATTACCGGTACCGGATCAATTAACGGTACACCTGTATGTATTTATGCTCAGGATTTTACTGTAATGGGTGGATCATTGGGATTGAAACATGCCCGTAAAATTACAAAAATCATGGATCATGCCATGAAAATGAAAATGCCTTGTATTGGTATTAACGACTCGGGAGGAGCACGTATTCAGGAAGGTATTGGAGCATTGGCAGGTTATGGAGAAATTTTCTACAGAAACACAATGGCATCGGGTGTTATTCCACAAATCTCAGTGATTTTAGGACCATGTGCCGGTGGTGCGGTTTATTCTCCGGCATTAACCGATTTTGTATTCGTTGTTGAGAACATTTCCAAGATGTTCATTACAGGACCGAATGTTATCGAAACGGTTTTAGGCGAGAAGATTTCTCAGGAAGACCTGGGTGGTGCCCGTGTTCATGCCGAGATAACCGGTAATGCTCATTTCTTTGCACAGTCTGAAATTGAATGTTTGGATCAAATTAAAGAATTAATCAGTTTAATTCCACATAGCAACCTGCAAAAGGCTGCTAAGATTGAACCAAAGAAACCAAAATACAGCAAAAGTATTGAGAATATTATTCCGGCTGACCCAAAACAACCCTACGATGTAAGAGAGATTATTTATACGCTTGCAGATGATTCTAAATTTCTTGAAGTTCAGGAATTATGGGCACCAAACATTGTGATTGGTTTTGGTCGTATGAATGGCGAAACCATTGGTTTTGTTGCCAATCAGCCGATGTATCTTGCCGGAGTACTGGATTGTGATGCGTCTGACAAAGCTGCCCGTTTTATCCGTTTCTGTGATGCCTTCAATATTCCGATTCTTACGTTGGAAGATATGCCTGGTTACCTTCCTGGTGTTGATCAGGAACATGCCGGTGTTATCCGTCACGGTGCAAAAATGCTTTATGCTTATTCTGAAGCTACAGTTCCGAAAATTACTGTAATTCTTCGTAAGGCTTATGGTGGAGGTTATATTGCGATGAATTCACGTCACCTGGGTGCCGACTTTATGTTTGCATGGCCGGGAGCAGAAATTGCAGTAATGGGTCCTGAAGGAGCTGCCAACATCATTTTCCGCAAAGAAATTATGGAAGCTGAAGATGAAGATGCAATGCGTCAGCAAAAAGTTCAGGAATATATCGAGAAATTTGCCAATCCATTTGTTGCTGCATCCAAAGGTTATATCGATGCGGTTATTGAGCCACTCGAAACACGTGAACTTGTTCTTCATGCATTGGAGTTTTCGAAAAACAAAGACGATCACCGTCCGTATAAAAAACATGGTGTTCCTCCGTTTTGATTTGGTT
>JBILFS010000247.1:0-3956 GCA_044351455.1 Paludibacter sp.
AAATATAAAACGCTGTTAACAAATAAATACAAGAAAAGAAAAGAGTGGGTTGATCCCAATCCTTATGAGGTTCAGTCTTATATACCCGGAACAATTATCAAAGTTTGGGTAAAGGAAGGTGAAATCGTTAATGAGGGCGCACCACTGCTCATTCTGGAAGCAATGAAGATGCAGAATCGCATTCAAATGCCATTTACTGCTATGGTGAAGAAAATCAACATCAAAGAAGGTGATAGAATAGCGAAGGATGTGATTATGATTGAACTGGAATCAGTTGATCAGGAGTAAGCAATTAATAAACTGAAAGCCGGAAGAAATTCCGGCTTTTTTTTGAACATCACTTTAAGGCAGTTTAAGAGATGTTTTTTTTTACCTTGTTTTCACCTTCAATACATACTTACATCCCGGCATATATTTATACCGATCGTCAATCCTGTATCCCACAACCCATACGATGTTGTTCTCTGAACATAATACCAAAACTTCTTCTTTTTCGAAATTATTCAGTTTAATGTCTGTCAGAAAATCACTGAGTTTCTTTTTACCTCTCATTCCTAATGGATGAAAAATGTCGCCTGGTTTTATGCTTCTCAAAGTGAGCGGAAATTTTAATTTGTCTGCATTCAGACATGCTTCATTCTTTAAACCCGTGATGCTGATTTTTTGATTTCCGGTTAGTTCGCAGGATAAAAAAATGGGTTCTTCAATTAATGTATCAGGTGAAATCTGTAAATTTATTTCGCTTTTCCCTGAAATATTCCGGATTATGATTTTTTTTCTGTCTTTTAATAACTGATGTGTTTGTGAAAGAAAATACTTTCCGGATTGATCATCCAGTGTTTCAAAAACCTGTTTGGATTGATCAGAATTAAAACCATACTCCGAAATGATTTCATATAAAACATATTCAGGTGATTTCAGATGGGTAAGGATGTTGATATTGATATGAATCTCATCATCATTTTTCTCTATAAGCTCCGACTTGATGATATCAAGATATGCAGAAGTGAAATTATGTGCATCTTTAAGTATGCTGATGGTTTCGTAGAAATTTTTTCTGAATGATGGATTTAATTCAATTAGTTTGGGGATGATTTCATGTCTGAAAATATTTCTGCGATATATGGTCTCATTATTGGTTGAGTCTTCGACATACTCCAGTGAGTTTTCTAAGATATACGCATCAATACTTTCCCGGGATGTTTCCAAAAGTGGTCGGATAACGAAACCGTTTTTAGGGTTCATGCCTGTCAGTCCACGAAGCCCGCTGCCCCTTACCATATTCATCAATACTGTTTCAATATTATCATCTGCATGATGACCAACTGCAATGGCCTGAGCACCTGTTGATTGTCTGAGATTTTCAAACCATTGATACCGGAGGTCGCGTGCAGCCATTTCGATGGAAATTTTATTGTCTTCAGCATATTGCAGGGTATCAAAGTGTTTTACGTGAAGAAAAAGCATGTGTTTTGCTGCAATCTTTCTGATAAACTGTTCATCCCTGTCCGATTCTTCTCCTCTTAACTGAAAATTGCAATGAGCAATGATGCATGAATAGCCATTTTTTATCAGGATATCAAGCAGGGCAATCGAGTCGATGCCTCCACTGACACCCACAATTACAGGTTTTGAAATATCTTTGATCAATTCATTTTTTGAAATAAACCGGGAAATTTTTGTTAACATGATTGTGTTTTTGCCTGAATATTGAACAAAGATAGTCAAAGTGAATGTTATTACAAAAAAACTTAATATACTGAATTATTAACCGGATGATTGTTATCTTTGGAGTCAAATTTATTCATTCAGATTATGCAATCATTTCTTGAGCTGGCTCAGTTACGTCAAAGCGACAGATCATTCGATACAGATAAAGTTATTGAACAGGTGAAACTTGATAAAATTCTTGAGGCAGGGCGTTTAGCACCATCAGCATGCAATTCACAACCATGGAAATTTATTGTTGTAAAAAATCCTGATAAAAGGATGAAAATAGCAGATGCATGTGCAAGTAAAGTTTTGGGTATGAATCATTTCAGTAAACAGGCTCCGGTACAATTGGTTTTAGTGGAAGAGGCTTCAAATTTCACTTCCCGTTTCGGAGGTTTTGTGAAACAAATTCATTATCCACATCTTGATCTGGGTATTGTAGCATCGCATATTTGTCTGGCTGCAGAAGATGAAGGTATTGGCAGTTGTATGTTGGGTTGGTTGAATGAAAAGAAAATCCGGGATATTCTGGATATTCCTTCAGGAAAGAAAATTGTGTTGGTTATTTTACTGGGATATTCCAAACAAACCAAAAGAGAAAAAAAGAGGAAGTCATTGACTGATATTGTCAGTTATGAGCGATACTGATTGTACCGGGTATGAGAAGCTGAAATTCAGATCATGGGTTGCAATTAATACAACTGCCTCATATTGTTCAATATAGTCTTCAATTGCATCGATTAGTTTCAATTTATTTGCCTGATCAAGTCCTGCAAAGGGTTCATCTAAAATTAATATATCAGCCGGATATGTAAGTGCTCTGATTACTTCAATCCTTTTAACTTCGCCACCACTTAATGTTGCGGGAAATGCTTCCTGTAAATGCTCTGAATCAAGCAATTGGATGAGCTTGTCAATGTTTTTTTGCTGAGTAATGGAGATTTTCGGATAAGTTTGGAGTGGAAAGGCAATGTTTTCTTTCACCGTTAACCAGGGGATTAATCTGTAGTCCTGAAATGCCATGGAAAAAGTCGCATGCACACTTAAATTACTTCTGTCATTTTTAAGAATACCCGAGATAATTTTGAAGCATGTCGTCTTACCACTTCCCGATGGGGAATCAAACAAATAAATATTCTTCCTGCTTAGGGTGAGTTTATTAATGTGAATGAGGGTGGATTTATTAAATGATTTGGCAATATTTTTTATTTCAAATTGTGTTTGATTAATGTTTTTCATTTGAACTTCCGGTTCCGGATCTTTCCGGATTTTTAGACCGGATTTTCTTTCTGTTTTATTGAATTGCCTGATAATGAAATCAAACACAAAACTTATGAAAATGGCAACTACAGTCCAGGCAAGTAAATGATCCATTTGAATGAATGATTGAGCCTTTTTCATTCCTGTTCCGATAGCATGTGCAGGATTTGCCAATGCTTCTCCAATGATGATTGCTCTCCAACCAAAACCCATAGCTGTAGCCATACCATCCAGCATGATTTTTCTTGCACCCGGCAGATATATCATTAGAAATCTGTTTATTGAGTTTTTGTGATAGAGTTTAGCCATCTCAACTAATTTGATATCCGTCAATTCCAGGCCACTCAGGATGTTTTGGTACAGGATTGGAAACATGGTGAGTAAAGCAATGAAAACGGGCAGGGACGGAGGCGAGAACCAGAGCAGGGCTATTAATACTACTGAAATAACCGGAATTGAACGAAGAATTACGACCACAGGGTGAAAAAATGATTTCCAGAATGGTCGGTGAACAGATAATACTGCCATCAATAAAGCGAATGTTCCGGCAATTAAAAATCCTGTTAATCCTCTGAGTAGTGTAGCACTGATATCCAGATAGAAACCGACATGAAGAACCATGGATTGCAATCTGAATAGTATGTCGGTTACTGAAGGAAACAAAGCCGGTCGGGCAACCCATGAGGCGCCTGTTTGCCAGCATATCAGTAATAACAATATGCAGATAATTCCGGGTTTAAAAATTTTCCTGAGCATTGTTTAATTGCTTTTTAACTCAGCTTCGGTAACAACAAAATTATTTTCAGGTATAGAGTTTCCGGTACTTTCGGGATTTATCTTATTGATTCTGGTGAGATACTTGATTATCTGATTTTTGACTGCATATCCGTATTGAAAATCGATATTGCATAGTGGAACAGAAAACAAAGTATTATACGAATCAGGAAAGATTTCATGTTTCTCTCCGATCAAACCTGCCCAAT
>JBILFS010000375.1:0-2911 GCA_044351455.1 Paludibacter sp.
CCAAGATTTTGGTTTATGATGGCGTAACCGGAAATCTGGACAAAACAATTGCAATTCCCGATACCATGTTCCATCAAAAAGATGCCACAAGCGACACAATTCGTGCCATTGGTTTTGTATCTAATGATATTCAGGTTGATGCTGCCGGCAATGTTATTGTTATGTCGATGACTACCAATCTTGGTGTAACACCTTTTATGGTTTATGCACTGAAGGTTGATCTGGCTGCCGGAACTGTTACACAATCAAAAAGATTACTCAAAGAATCTTATCCTGTTGCAGTAGGTGCACGCATTGACGCATTTAATGTATATGGAGATTTATTAAACAATGGATACTTTATGGCTGCCATTTCCGGAACATCTGCTGGTTTAAGTAATTTTGTTTATAAATGGGAAGTAAAAAGTGGAGTAACCAATATCGAATATAAAGAAATTGAAATTCTACGCTATGTTCCAATTGCAGCTAAATTCAATGATACAGCTCCACGTGTTAAACCGATTACTGAAACATTGTTTTATTTAGACGGACAAGCTTCCTATCCAACACTTTATGATATGAGTGGCACTGTGATTGACACAATCGCGAAAACCAACTTTCCGGGATCACCTGGCAATAATGGTGTTGATGAATTTGTTTTGGGTGGAAAAAACTTTGTTGTTTATTCAAATGCCAATACAGCTGTTGTACCTCATTCTTCATGGGCTGTAGCTGAACTTGGACCAGGTCAGAGTTTATCAACCATGACAAAATTATTCGTATTTCCGGCAGGAGGTATGGGCAACACTTCAAATCCTGTTAGAACTGCAGTTCCTTATATTGACGTAATTGGCGAAAATGCTTACATTTATGTATATGGATTTGCAAATGGTCTTGCTGCTTACAAATTTTCTATTTCTCCTGCAAGTGTTACCAACCCAAACACCTCCTCAGTTGAAATCAATGTCGTTAACAAACAAATCAAGTTCTCTGAAACCGTAGCAAAAGCGGATATTTTCAGTGTAACAGGACAAAAATTTGCTGCTGAAAAAAATGTGACACAGTTTTCAAATCTTTTGAATAACGGCGTTTATATTGTTTCTCTTACCGACAAAGCCGGTAAAAGCAAAATACAGAAGGTTATAATTAATTGATTTTCTGATAATCAATCAACACCGGGTTACTGTTCTGCAAGTTCTGGTAACCCGGTTTCCTTTTTTTAATTCATACCATGATGAAAAAATTTACATTACTGATATTGCTGTTCTGCAGTATTCAAATCTTTTCTGTTGTTACTCTGAATATCGACGGAGTTATTTACACTGTTGATACACTGGCAAATTACAATGTTGGACCCGGAACGAAATACACTTCGTTGCGCCTGCAAGCCGCTAAACGCCTCGATGTTTATTTTCTCAAAACTGATCTTACCAATCCTTACGTTTCTTTTAAAGCCGTCCTTGGTCGCGACTCCATTTATACAGGTGAACAACCTTCTGCCATGGCAAAACGTAAATCAAAGGATGGAGCTGTATATTTTGCAGGAACAAATGGTGATTTTTACAATACCTCCGGCTATATCGGCATGCCTATTGGCTGTACCATGATTGATGGTCAGATCGCAACTCCTCCAAACTCATGGAAAACAATAGCCTTCGATGAACAGCAGGTTCCTTCGATAGGAGTACTCTCAAGTTCTGTAAGTATTAAAAAAGGATCAGATACATGGACTGTCAATCGCATCAACCATCTCAGAGGAACAGATCAATTGGTATTGTTTAATCAGCATAATGGTAAAGGTACTCGTACCAATAGTTCCGGCACAGAAGTATTACTTCAATTACAAACAGGCGAAAAATGGTCGGTTAATAAACAAATAAAGGCCAATGTTACTAAAATTGAAATCGGCAAAGGCAATATGGCCATTCCTGCTGGCTATGCGGTACTTTCCGGCAATGGTACTGCGCAGACTTTGTTAAACTCACTTGCCATAAACGATGAAGTGACTATCCAGATAAACATGTTGCAGGATGGCGTTGCATCATCTTTCAGCAATATTGTGGGAGGTGAAAGTCGTGCTCCCATGCTAAAAAACGGTATTATAGAGCAAACTGATATATGGAACGAATTACATCCAAGAACAGGTGCCGGTTATTCTCAGGATAAGAAAATTGTTATTTTTTGTGTTGTCGACGGAAGAGGAGCATCAGCAGGTGTTACAACAAAACAATTGGCTCAACTTATGCAAAGTGCCGGAGCTTACACTGCCTTCAATATGGATGGTGGTGGTTCAAGTTGCATGTATGTGAAGGAATTTGGTCCGATGAATGCTACCAGCGACGGTACTGAAAGAGCTGTTGCCAATGGGATTTTTGCCGTTTCCTCTGCTCCGACCGACAATAATATTGCATCCATAAAATCTTATAATTCAACCATCAGGCTTCCTCATTTTGGTGTTATTATGCCGAAATTTCTGGCGTACAATCAATATGGTGTACTGATTAACAAGGATCTTAAAAATGTCATCCTTAGTTGTGATAAAGAAACTGGTGAAATTGCTCAGGATGGCCGGTTTGTGGCCAGTGGAACTCAAGGTGGTATAGTTACAGCGCGGTACAACAATATTGAAACAACTTTTCAGGTAGAATTGGTTTCCTCTGCACAAATTGCATTCAGACTCGATTCGGTTCTGATAGATAGCAAAAGAAATTATGCCGTTCAGATTCAAAGTGTTATAGGTTTAAACACCATGGATGTTTTGCCTGAAGCATTGAATTGGTCTGTATCTGAACCGGCAGTTTGTTCTGTTGAAAATGGGATCATTCGCGGTATAAAAAATGGCTCTACAACCATTACAGGTATGCTTGGGAGTTTCAAAGACTCATTGAAGGTGAAAGTAGAAATTCCGGAGAATCAGGTGATTATCGCTGAA
>JBILFS010000376.1:0-2908 GCA_044351455.1 Paludibacter sp.
CAGCAAAAACTTTCGGACAAAAAAGAAATGAAGCCAGAGAAGCCCTGAGGAAAGTTGCAGAAACCCTTACCAATGATAAGCTTGATGAAGAAGTATTATTTGTAGGTACAGGTGGCAGATATGAATTTAAAAATAAGGGTATTGATGTATTTATTGAATCGCTGAAGCATGTCAACGACAAACCGGGTCATGGCAAGCAGGTGGTAGCCTTTATCATGGTACCCGCATGGACCAAAAATCATCGCGACGACCTGGCAAGTTGTCTGCACCATGACATATGTAAACTCCCCTTTGAAAATAAAATCACCACCCACGACTTACACGATTATTATAACGATCCTGTGATGAGCAGTTTAGACTGGTTTCATCTGCAAAACAATTCAAACGACAGGGTAAAAGTAATATTCGTTCCTGCCTATCTGAATGGTAATGATGGCATTTTTAATAAAAAATACTACGAATTGCTGATTGGATTCGACCTTACTGTTTTTCCATCATATTATGAACCATGGGGTTATACCCCGCTCGAAAGTGTGGCATTTCATGTTCCAACCATTACCACCGACCTTTCAGGATTTGGCGAATGGGTATCCGACAAACCTCAGGATATCAGCAATGGAGTCGGAATTATCCACCGTTCCGATTATAATGGCTGGGAAGTTGCCTTTAAAATTGCTGAAATGATTCAGAAAATGTCACAATACAGTGAATCTTCATTAAAATCGGTAAGAAAAAAAGCAGCCAATATCGCACAAAATGCATTATGGGAACATTTCATTCAGTATTATGAAGAGGCATATCACATAGCATTAAGTAAGAAGAATAAGCGATAGAACAAGTTTTTGCAAACGTTTGAGAAAATATTCAAAAAATATGTCGTATAACATATTTTATATTATAATAATTGTTGTATTTTTGCAAAAACTATTATAAAACATTTTTATTTATGAAAATAAAAGTTAATAACGTCAACGAAACAATTTGGAAAGAACTCAATGTTCAATCAAATTTACCTGAAAGTGTAAGTAAACTTTCTGAAATTGCCCACAATATCTGGTGGGTTTGGGACAGTGAAGCCAAAAACATGTTTCGTAAACTTGATCCTGCTGCCTGGATTGAAGCACATTCCAATCCGGTACAACTTTTAAACATCCTGACCCACGAGCAACTGTTAAATCTTGGCAAGGATGCAGAATTTGTAAAAAAACTGAACAGCATTTACGACAGATTTCAAAAATATCTCAATACTCCATATAATAATGAAAAACCATCAGTAGCCTATTTCAGTATGGAATATGGACTAACAGAAGTTTTAAAGATATATTCCGGTGGTCTTGGTGTATTGGCAGGTGATTATCTGAAAGAAGCCAGTGATTGTGCTATCAACCTGACAGCTGTAGGATTTTTGTATCGTTATGGCTATTTCACTCAATCACTTTCTGTTGAAGGTCAGCAAGTTGCAGTTTATGAAGCTCAGAACTTCAACAATCTGCCTATCAAACAGGTGAAAGATGAAAATGAAAATCCTGTTGTGATTGAGGTTCCATATCCTGACAGAATTGTGTATGCCAATCTTTGGAAAGTATCCGTAGGTAGAATTTCATTGTATTTATTAGATACCGACAATGAGCTTAACAGCGAGTTTGACCGTCCGATTACCTATCAATTGTACGGTGGTGACTGGGAAAACCGTTTGAAACAGGAAATTATGCTGGGTATCGGAGGTATGCTGGCACTGAAAAAATTAGGCATTGAAAAACAGGTTTACCATTGTAATGAAGGTCATGCTGCTCTTATCAATGTACAGCGTCTGGCTGATTATATTGCACAGGGACTTAATCACAATGAAGCACTTGAAGTTGTTCGTGCAAGTTCATTGTATACCGTTCACACACCGGTACCTGCCGGTCATGATAGTTTCGAAGAAGGTCTTTTCCAAAAATACATGTACGCATATCCTGAAAAACTTCAGTTAAGCTGGGATGAATTTATTGATATGGGTCGTGAACATCCCGGAGATAAAAACGAAAAATTCTCTATGAGTACTTTTGCCTGCAATGCCAGTCAGGAAGTGAATGGTGTTAGCTGGCTTCACGGTAAGGTTTCGCAGGAAATGTTTAGTCCGATTTGGAAAGGGTATTTCCCAACAGAACTGCATGTTAATTATGTTACCAATGGCGTACATTTACCAACATGGACTGCATCAGAATGGAAAAAAGTATATGAAAAATATTTCGGACCTGATTTTTACAATGATCAGTCAAACATGAAGATTTGGCAGGCCATTTATCAGGTTCCTGATAAGGAAATCTGGAATACCCGTACTTTCCTCAAAAATCGTTTGGTAAATTTCATCAAACAAACATTTTCAGAGAACTGGTTAAAAAATCATGGTGACCCTTCCCGTATTGTTTCAATTCTGGAAGCCATCAATCCGGATGCGTTGATAATCGGATTTGGTCGCCGTTTTGCCACTTATAAACGTGCACATCTGCTCTTTACTGATTTGGAAAGACTGGAACGTATAGTAAACGATCCTGTAAGACCTGTTCAATTCCTTTTTACAGGAAAAGCGCATCCTGCTGATGGTGGAGGTCAGGGTTTGATTAAGAGAATAGTAGAAATCTCGCGCATGCCTCAGTTTATCGGCAAAGTAATTTTCCTTGAAAATTATGATATGCGTTTGGCAAAAAGATTAATCTCCGGGGTTGATATCTGGTTAAATACGCCAACACGTCCGCTCGAAGCATCAGGAACATCAGGAGAAAAAGCACAAATGAATGGTGTTCTTAACTTTTCAGTGCTTGATGGCTGGTGGTTAGAAGGCTATGTTAAAGGTGCAGGATGGGCTCTGACTGAAAAAAGAACCTACGAAAATCAGGAACATCAGGATCAGCTGGATGCAGCT
>JBILFS010000459.1:0-2907 GCA_044351455.1 Paludibacter sp.
GCTGCGGGCAAAATCTCCTTTGTAGGCGTCAATCGGCTCAAAAACTGTTCCGCTATAGCCGGGATAATTGCAATTGCCGTACTTACTGCCATTGGTCGATGTCCAGCTTGCTGTGCCAACCTCCCCGAATGGATTACTTCCCCGATGGTTATTCACATAGCCATCAGTGGGATACAAATGAAACAGGTCGCTATTCATGGGCGATACATCGTTGAACCAACTTGCAGGCATCGAGTGTTCGCGGTTATAACAATCACCTTCCGAGTTATAGGTGCCACATTGATTACTGCCAAAGGTAAATGTGTAAGCAGGCGTTCCTCCCGGTACATCTGAATACATGTCCCACACCTTGCCATCTGCTTTGCGATCGGTCGTTTGAAAGTCTGTCCACAGATTTTCGTACGTTCGTTCAGTGTGATTCTTTATAATATTGTATAACTGAGTTTTCAGGGTGACGCCAGTTCCGGTAGCGTTGTTGTAATAACCAGCAGGAATCTGGGCAAAAATACCAGACTGAAATATTAGTAAAACCAGCAGCAAAACTGCTTGCAACATGTATCGATTGTTTTGTTTCATATGTCAAATGACCGTATATTGTTCAATAATCACTTTATAATTAATGCAAGTGAATTTCAGATTTTTTAATGAGGGGACAAAAGTACATAATTTTAAGATAATTATGTTTTAGAAAATGAATATACTTTTAGATATTCAACATCAGTGTATCAGGTTTTACTATTCTTCATCAGCTAACAACAACAAACCCCGAATGTTTCCACACGGGGCTTGATTATTTATAAAAGAACAACCTTATTTTATCCGAATATTCTTACTTTTCGGAATAATAACACTGATGATTTTAACTTAAAACCGGTTTCTGATTATTATAAACATCGGGTAAATTGTTATAACCCTCTTCCGGACCAACAGGAGGTGCCGATTCTAAAGCCAGTGAAATCTCATTGTCGATGTGAATGATTTTGACTTCCGGCTGCAAATATTTCTTTTTTGATTTAAACATAACTATATTATTTTTAATTTATTTCACTACTACCCGATTCGTTGATTCCTTTCCATTAACAACAACCTTTACAACATAGACACCGGTTGCCGGAACAGTCAATGTAGTTCTTCCGTTGAAGATATCCTGTTGTTTAATTAGCTGACCCATTGAGTTATAAACAGAAGCTGAAGCATTATCAGAAATTTCACCTTCATATTTCACCTCAATATTTTTCTGATTTGTGCTGTAAACAAGTATTTTGCTGCTATTACCCTGATTATCAACATCAGTAGTTACCCCAGGAGAACGGAAAACAATGCTAAACCTGTTTGAAGTATCAGCCACATCTGAACTGAAGTTATATGCTGTACCATTTGTCAAATCAAATTCAGTACTATTGTCTTTTAGAATCAATTTCACACCTTCGGGCAGATTGCTTACCTGATTGGCTTTGAATGTGAATGCATTGGCTGTTTTTGTCATGAAGTGAACCGGTATTTCTGAGTCGAGTTCAAGACTATTCAAACCGTTTATCACCAGATATTCTGAACCTACTACACAGCTGATTTCAGGTATTTCATTACTTTCATTACTCATTTTGGGAGCATCATACCGATCAAATGTATTCAGCGCATTAGCATCGGTATATATTACCAGTTCGTCGGAATTTACATTGTTGGAAACCTGTAAGCGAACCATCTGACGTTCAACGGCAGGAGCTTTTAATTTGTTGGTCGAACTATTATCGTGCGAAACCATGGCTGAAGTCAAATCAAGATTCGAACTTCCTTCTGTAGATGCTCTTACCCAGAATGCCTGCATAGGAGGAATTTTTGCACTTGCATTTAAATTATCTGGCACTACAACACCACTATTTACAGTTATAAAACCCCAGCTACCACTTGCTTTGGAACGATACCACATCGTTTTAGTAGGCATTTTTGATTCGTTAGCATTTGCAACTGCTGTCCAGTCGAGATATGCAGTATATGGATTACCAATCAAATTGAAACCATATTTATTGGCATTGCTTGCATCATAACGAGTTAGTGGTATGGAAATATCACCGCTATTAATTTTACCTGTAAACACTACTGTTTTAGGATTATCACTTACAGTTGTAATATAACCTTTGTAAGGCACCATAGTTGTACCCGTAACCGACCATGTATTTCCAACACCATCACCCTCGATATAACTTTGAATACGCGATAAGTTAGTTGGTGTTACAGTATTTGCAATATTAACACCATCCCAAACAGGCGATGTTAAATACCAGCTTTGATTGGTAAGGTATTGTTGCACTGTGGATGTTCCGCTGACAGTGAGTGTTCCGCTGTTTTTGAAGGTACCTGTGCCATTTGTGGCATCACTTTTAATTGTAAAGTTTGTTGCAGTAAGTGATGAGTTATTATTTACCTTTCCTCCTGCATCGACTACAAAATTGGTTGCAGTTGTTGAAGCATTAATACTTATTTCGTGACCAGCCTGAACAGTAACGGTGCTTCCGTTTGCAGTTGGAGCACTAAAGGCATTATTCCATGTTGTTCCAAAAAGAGAAGCCTCCCATTTTGTAGCATCATTGATATTACCGGTAGCCACACTTCTGAACTGAGCTGCATCTGGCTGATGTGCCCCGGCATACGTAACAGAATAACGTGACTTACCCAATATGTCTGTTGTTACAGAAGCCTGACGGGGTACTGCGAGATCAGCATCCTGAATGGAAGTTGAGGTTAGGGAAAGATCGCTGGTGGTTGTGTTCTGAAACAAAACATTCTTGTTTTTTGAATTTATATCCTTTGTAGGTTGAGCTGCTTGGTAAGCAGCCAAAGTAGTATGTGCTGCAACTATTTTGTGATTTGCATTAGTTTGTCTAATATTGAAAATATTATTATCACTTG
>JBILFS010000377.1:0-2903 GCA_044351455.1 Paludibacter sp.
CACCCAAAGCAAAACCTTCCAGAAAACCAAGTTGCTGATAAAACTCCAGGCAGGCCGGCGTTTGAAAAAAACTGGCATTGCCGGTTTTGTCAACAAGTTGATTCCATTGAACAGGATCTATATCTTGAACTACTTTGATCATGGTTTATCAATTAGTTTGTACTATTTCTGAATCGAATTACTTTGGCGGGATTTCCACCGATGATGGCATAATCAGGTACATCTTTGGTAACCACCGATCCTGCACCAATCACAACACCATTGCCGATATTCTTACAACCCGGCAACACGATTACCCGGGCTCCAATCCACACATCATTGGCAATTTCGAGATCTGTTTTTCCCGAATCGCCCTGATGCCCCATGGGTACTTCAATATTATCAAAATGATGAATGCCGCCCTGAAACAGCACATCTTCGCTCATCATCAAATAATTCCCAACCCGAAGTCTGACATTTCTGCACTGAAAATTCTTCCCGAAACCTACCTCATCACCCACACGAATATCAGCACCTTTGCCAAAGTAAGCACCCTTTTCAACCACTAATTTCTCTCCGCAGGAAGCAAATAATCTTTTGCACAAATATCTTCTGAACAACATGGCCGGTTTTCCAAATAAGGGTGCATTGGATTTCGGAAGATGTCGCGCTATCGCATAATATAAAATGATGAATATCTTTTTCATTTCTTCTTTCTTTCAAGTAATTTCCTGTATATACCGATGATTTTATTGGCCGTAGCCTCTGCATCAAATTGTAAATCATTTATTTTATCCCTGCCATCCGATCTTTCAGATGAATTTAACACATCCTTCACACAAGCAGCCAGTTTATCTGCATCGTAATTGGTTACAAAACACTGTTTAATCCCTGTAAGGTTCTCTTTCACATCACCCACATCCACCGTCACAACCGGACAATTACAGGCCATGGCTTCCTTGACAAACTGGGGTGAACCTTCGGAAAAACTGGTCATGAGGCACACATCCACCGCATTCATCAACAAAGACACCTCTTGTCTGGTGAAATTCTTCAATTCTATCATGCGTACACCTACCAGTTTAGAGGCAACTTTCAATGCCAGTTCCGGATTTTTTACTTCGTTATTCAGCGCTCCGGCAAAAAGCATCAATTTCTCATCCGATTTATATCCCAGGGCATTCCTTGCTACTGATTTTTCTACCGGTTTAAATAAATTTGTATCGACACCACAGGGAATCAGGGTAAAATTCTTTTTTATACCTGAAAGCCTGATATTCTTTTCCGACACAAAAATATTCATTTTACTGAGAATCATATTCAACTTCGACAGTTTTAATACATTTTTATCATTGATGTCGCTTCCGTGATAAGTTGTAACCACCGGAATTTTCCATTGTGTATTGGCCAGTAAACCGGACAGACTATAATGTGCATGAATAATATCCGGTTTAAACGCCGAAATTCTGGCAAGCATTTTTTTTCTGTTTTTCAGATAGCCCCTGATGCCCTTCCCCTTAATCCCGAAATAATCACAATCCACACCCTGATTTTTCAGTGATTCAACCTGATCGGCAATAAAAGGCACTACCCTACCGGAATTCATACTGCATACTATCAGAACTTTCAACTGTTTCATCATTCTATGTTTTTAGATAATACCCCTTCCGGCCAGCTTAAACCAACTCCAGGCAACGATCGCAAGCACAATAAAAATCAGATAATAATTATACCACCTTATTTCCTTTTCAGTGAATTTATTTAATCCATAAGCGGCAAACATCAGAAAAACAGGCATGGCAGGCAAGTGAAAACGTTCCGACTGCGCAAAGGCACTTAATGCTACTACAATCAAATAACCAATCATAAAACTTGACAAAAGCAAATTTTCGCGCCATTTTTTACTCTTAATAATCAGGAAAACGGCAAAAAGCACAAAAAATGCCATGAAATTCTTCACAAAATAACCACCATTCATCATCATTTGGTTCGGTTGTGACTCAATATTCACCATGGTTGGGAAAGGTATAACTAAAATTGCCGGAGCAAAAATAGAAGCTGATGCATAAGTGGCAAATTTGTTTCCACCCACCCTTTCAGCACGGAATTCAAGAGATTTCTCCTGACTTGAAGACCTCATTTCCCAGATTTCTTCAACTTCTGTAGCAATAGTACCTCCTAAAAAGTACGACATGGCGATGACAACCCAAATTGCTAAAAACCATCTCTGACCAGCTTTTGAAGCTCTTTTGGTTGATAAGAAGATGGTGGTGAGCAATGCAAAAAGCGCTGTTGCTCCAAGTACAGTTCTTAAGAAGAACAATGATCCAACTATAGTAAAAATAATTGAAATCTTCAGAAAACTATATTGAACAGAGCGGAGCAAATCATCAGATCTTTCCAGAAAGAGCATTGCCAGGAAAATCATTTCAACTTCCTTTAAGTGATATCCCGTATAAAAAATATGATTGGGAAAAAGCATCAGAAAAATGGCACCCATGCGGGCAACTTCAACTCCAAAGTGGCGTGAACCTAATTTATAGGTGATTAATACAGTACCCGCACCAAAAAGGGCTTTCAGTAAACGGGCAAAAATTATGGAGTCATCGGTAATAAAATACAAAATACCCAGATAGAAAGGGTAACCCATATCAGAATAATGTCCGCCAATATACCTGAAATAACTGGCTAAATTATCCTTTGAAATTAATTCGGAAACCCATACCGCTTCATTGTGATATCCCAATGCATCGGCAGCCGAAAAATCGAAAGGAGTACCGGTGTAAGATTCGTAAATAAAATAACTGATAAATACCCACAATACCCTGAGCACTAATGATAACTGAAACAGAAATCTCTTAAACTGACGCTCGGACATATTTGCCCAGCGAATGGTAATTCTATTGGAGAAATAAAAGAAACCC
>JBILFS010000378.1:0-2893 GCA_044351455.1 Paludibacter sp.
GGTTATTTTGTGACAGGTTATACCGATTTCGATAGAAATCCGCAGGGTGTGGAAAAAATCAATATGATAACCCGCTGGCGACTGGAACCTAAACCGGAGGATCTGGAAAAATATAAAAAAGGGGAACTGGTAGAACCTGCCAAACCAATAGTCTATTATATTGATCCCGCAACACCCCAAAAATGGATTCCGTATCTGAAACAGGGTGTAAACGATTGGCAAATAGCCTTTGAACAGGCAGGTTTTAAAAGTGCCATTTATGCGCTGGATGCTCCAAACGATTCTACCTGGAATATAGAATCGGCGCTTGTTTCGGCCATCGTTTATAAGCCATCGGATATCCCAAATGCAAGTGGTCCGCATGTACACGACCCAAGAAGCGGAGAAATTCTTGAATCGCATATCAACTGGTATCACAATGTGATGGAATTGGTGCATCGCTGGTATTTTATCCAGCGGAGTCCGTCTGATGCCCGGGCAAGATCTATGCATTTGCCCGATTCGTTGATGGGCAGACTGATTCGTTTTGTGGCAGCACATGAAGTGGGACATACCCTTGGACTGAGACATAATTTCGGCGCTTCAGCCACCGTTCCGGTCGAAAAACTCAGGGACAAAAAGTGGCTCGCGAATAATAACCACACGCCTTCGATGATGGATTATGCACGCTTCAATTATGTGGCACAGCCGGAGGATTCCATTCCTGAAAATGGGGTAATTCCTGATATTGGCATTTATGATAAGTGGTCGGTTGAATGGGGATACCGTTATTTGCCTCAGTTCGAAACAGCACAGGATGAGGTGCCATTCCTGAATCAATGGATTATTTCCAAACTGAAAGAAGATGTCAGGTATACATTTGGTGCTGAGACAGATCCCAGTGATCCCCGCAATCAGAACGAAGATTTGGGTGATAATGCTATGAAAGCTGGTTTCTACGGCATTAAAAATCTGCAAAGAATCATGCCTCAACTGGTAAACTGGACTAAAGAACCAAACAAAGATTTCTCCAATGTCAGGGATATGTATAGTGAAGTAGTGAATCAGTATGGTCGCTATCTCGGACATGTCACCAAAAACATCGGTGGAATTTATACTTCTCCGAAAATGGTTGAAGAGCAAGGTGCAGTGGTTGAACATGTGCCCGCTGAAATTCAAAAGGAAGCATTGCTTTTTCTTGATAAACAGTTGTTTAATACACCCTTATGGTTAATGAATAAGGAAATGACAGAAAAAACAGGAATAGATCCTACGATTGCTATCAGCAGTACCCAACGCATTATGCTGGGACGTATCATCAGCAAATTTACATTTGATAAGCTTGTTCAAAATGAAACACTTAACGGGAAAAATGCGTTCACAGTAACCATGCTGATGAACGAACTTAAAAGAAGTGTTTGGAAAGAATTGTATTCCGGAAGTAATATTGATGTTTACAGAAGAAATCTCCAGAGACATTATGTTAATTCGCTGATAGCAGTACTTGGCAGCGGTGTTACATTGAGTAATAATGGTCAGTTTGCACAAACCTCCTCGGAAGCAACTGCCATTGCCAGATATGAGTTGTCAAATTTAAAATCCGATATAACCAGAGCAATTACTCAGGCAAGCGGACTTACCAAAGCACATTTGATGGATATGGTTGCGGTGATTGATGATGCGTTGAAGGTGGAAAAATAAAGCTAAATTCTTTTTAAAGCTGAAATATAATCTGCAGATATTATTTCAGAGCATTTGTCGGCTATATCCATTATCATTTCTTTTCCTTTTTTTCGGGTAATGCGAATGCTTTCACCTACAAGAAGCATGTCTTCGATACAAGGATTACCCTGATAATTAACAGAGGTGGCGTGTTCTCCGTTATATCCATTGCTGCAACGATTTAAGTCGTATGCAGGAGCCAATGACCAGACTCCCTCTTTACAGATAAAGCTGAAGTTTTTGGCATGATCATCTTTGTTATCTGTCAATACATTGAAGACCATTCGCCTGAAGATTTCATTTACTTGTTCCGGGTCTTGTGTGAGGTAACCGGTCAGATGAAGGAGTGTTTTATACTCCAGTTTCGGTTGTAAAATGGATTCATTTAATAAGGCACCTGCAGTAGCGATGTGAAATCGTTCACTATAGTTTCTGTCAAATAATTTTGATGCAAAGTATTTGCCATCCAACAATTTAAATTCGGGAACTGTAATGCCACATTGGCGAGCAATCTCATTATAACGAAATTCCATTATCCCCATGTCTTTTGGGTCATAAGTGTGCCTGAATTTCACTAGCCAGGACCCTTCTGCATCGCTAATTATACATTTAGGACGACATCCGCCCGAATTTCCACTGTTAAAATATAGTACATCTTCGTCCTGATCTGATTTTTCAGAAAGCACATCCAATGCCATTTGCTGAAGTTCATCCAACTTTGGGTGGGTTATTTCTTCCCCAATATATGTTTCCGGAATGTAGCAAAGTGCTCCCATTCCCGATGTCCCGACAATACTTAATCGTTGCAGGGGAGTCAGTTCGATGTCATTTATTCCTTGTTTTTTAAGTATTCGATGAAGCAAATAACGTCCGTATCCGTCTGGTAAACTATCTTCAAATATGCCAAAGTTTCCCCAAAATGGTTCGGGCTT
Source organism: Paludibacter sp. (assembly GCA_044351455.1). Taxonomy (GTDB): domain Bacteria; phylum Bacteroidota; class Bacteroidia; order Bacteroidales; family Paludibacteraceae; genus Paludibacter. The sequence continues at coordinate 2,634 of JBILFS010000378.1, forward strand.
AGCAATAAACAGACCTGTCTTTAAGGGTAGGTCAAGTGGAGATATGGAAAAACCATTCGCTATCCACTCATTATCATATTGAAAGGCGCACAAGCGATTATCAGGCGTCATACTGAGCGTTCCTGCTTTTCGGTTGTTGTAGGTTACAGTTATTTTATTTATTGTATTCATTGCGCCCTTTCTTTCTGTTTTTGTTTTTGTTAATCAGATCCAACTCTTCCATTGTGCTGAATAATGGTTCTGATAACAATTCTCTTATT
>JBILFS010000380.1:0-2891 GCA_044351455.1 Paludibacter sp.
ACTTTACCGGTACGATTTATTCCTGTACTGCCACTGTAGGCAACAAAGGTGATGAATTAGGCACCTTTTATCCGGAAATAACCAAAAATGAAGCAGTCATAGAAAGCTGGCAAAACCGCGATATCACCACCATTGAAAAATGCAAAACCTGTGAAGTATCGCTGGCTTGTGGAGGTGGGTGTGCATCCGTGGCCAAAAACAAGTATGGTCATCCGAATAATCCCGATTGCAGACCGGTCAAAGAACTTTTAAGTCTTGGAGCGGCGTATTATCTGAACATCCCCTGATATCATTGGGATTTTTTCGTTTTGTCCAAAATACATAAATAAAAAACTTATGAAAGATACTAAAGCACTGTACAACAATAATGACCTGAAACTAATGCGGGCAGCGGAAGACTCATTGTTAATGGGTCAAAACCGTGTTAATGAGTTGATGCTATTTGCAGGAAAAACAGGAATAAAACGCATTGGTATAGCTCATTGTGTAGGAATGAACAAAGAAGTTCAGGTGCTTCGTGAAAAACTAAAAGATAAGTTTGAAGTTTACACTGTAGATTGCAAATACCAAAAAATCAAAAGTTCGGATTTACTGAATGATGAAACGATAAAAGGAACTTCGTGTAACCCGGCAGGACAAGCAGAATATCTGGCAGAATATAAAACTGAATTGAATATCTCTTTAGGACTTTGTGTAGGTCACGATATAATATTTAATATGAAATCAAAAGCCCCAACTACTACATTAGTTGTAAAGGATAGAGAACATAAACATAATCCAATAGTGGAATTTCAGAAGACTATTTAGTTCAAATGAATTCATTTTACAAACTTTATTTAATTGTATAATAACAAATTAATACTAAACGATGGAAACCTTTCAACAAATAATCAATGGAGATAAACCAGTCCTGGTAGATTTTTACGCCACCTGGTGTGGACCCTGCAAAACAATGAGTCCTATTGTAGAAGCAATTGGTAAAGATGTTCAGGGTTATGCACGAGTACTCAAAATTGATGTAGATCGCAATCAGGCATTAGCAGCTCAGTTTGGGATTCAGGCAGTACCAACATTCATCATTTTTAAAAAAGGTGATATTGTTTGGAAGAAACCCGGGGGTGCAGATAAAATGACAATAAAAAATGAGTTAATGAAACATGTAAACTCGTGAAAAACATACAATTCTGATAAAGACTTCATATTGAATTTCAAAATAAAAATGAAAAAAGTATTAATTTTAGGAGGCGGTTTTGCAGGAGTTGAAACTGCTATTGATTTGCAGAAAAGCAAATTATTTGATGTAACATTGGTTTCCGACCGCGATTTTTTGTTCGTTTATCCTATTTCAATCTGGATACCAATTCATGAGTTGAAATACGAAAATGCACAAATTAAATTAGCTGATATTCAGAAAAAACACGGATTCAGTTTAATAATCGACAAAGTAACCGGCATTAGTGCTGCCGAAAAAACGGTATCATGCGAAAAACAAAGTTTAAGCTACGATTATCTGGTTGTGGCTTTTGGAAGTGGAAAAATGCAACCCAAAGGTGCTGAATTTACAACCACAATTTGCGGACAGCCTCAACAAACATTACAATTAAGAGATAAATTAGACGCACTCATATCCAAAGGAAGTGGTAAGATTGCCATCGGTTTCGGAGGCAATCCTAAAGACAAATCGGCAGTACGTGGTGGTCCCGGATTTGAGTTGATTTTTAACATCAATCATTATTTAAAGAAAAAAGGCATCCGTAAAAACTTTGAACTGACCATGTTTGCTCCTATGGCCGAGCCAGGAGCCAGAATGGGCAAAAATGCCGTGAAGGCAATGGGCAAAATGTTTGCATCGCAAAATATCAAAAGCCATTACGGTAAAAAAATCACAGAATTTGTGGAAGATGGAATTATCTTCGAGGATAACACCAAACTGGATTCAGATTTAATCATGTTTATTGCTGCAGGTGCTGGTTCTCCTGTGCTGAAAAACACCGATTTGCCATTATCAGAAGCGGGTTTTGTTAAGATAAACGATTACAATCAGGTGGAAGAATATCCAAATGTATTTGCCATTGGTGATGCAGCTGCGTATGAGGGTCCGGATTGGAAAGCCAAACAAGGTCATATTGCTGAAGTGATGGGAAGAAATGCGGCACATAACATCACTGAAATTGAAAAAGGGGGAACTCAATTAAAAGGATATCAGGAACATCTGAACATATTGTGTGTGATGGACATGGGCAACGGAGCAGCGTTTGTATATCGCGACAGCAAACGGGAGATCATGATTCCAATGCCGGTTGTTGGTCACTGGATGAAACAAGCCTGGGGAAAATATGCCAAATGGAGCAAATTAGGTCATATTAAAAGACTACCGGGTATGTAAGTTGAAAAAAATTTGTATATTGCGCCCGAATTATTAACCTTAAATAATCGATTAATCACATTTTTTATGGCAAAAGTTCTTATTCTTGGAGCCGGCATAGCCGGACATACCGCAGCACTTATTGCAAAAAGGAAATTAGGTAAAAAACACGATGTTATTGTGGTGAGTCCGAACAGCAATTATCAATGGATACCATCCAATATCTGGGTTGGTATGGGTTTGATGACACCTGAACAGGTGAAATTTGAACTGGCTCCTGTCTATAAACGACAGGGCATTGCATTCAAACAGGCACTGGCAGTTTCCATACATCCGGAGGGTGATAACAAAACCGGCAAACCCTATGTTACTGTACGCAATGTTTCAGGTTCTCAGAAAGATACAGAAGAAAACATCGAATATGATTATCTGGTAAACGCTACCGGACCCAAATTGAATTTTGCAGCTACAGAAGGATTAGGCCCTGAAGGATTTACAAACTCGGTTTGTACCTACCAGCACGCAG
>JBILFS010000379.1:0-2891 GCA_044351455.1 Paludibacter sp.
CCCTGATAACTCTTTCTCTTGCTGAAATGCAGAAATTTAATTTTCAGAATGGTGATTCAGAGGGATTTGTGAATATTCCTCTATCGATAGAAGGAATTGTTTTCTCGGCTTTTATCAGAGAAGATAAGGAAAAAGTGAAGATTTCTCTGCGATCACAGGGTACATTTCCAACGAATAAATTTTCTGCGGATGTATTCAATGGTGGCGGGCATCTCAATGCTTCCGGTGGTGAGAGTTATGTAAGTCTGAAGGAGACAATCAAAAAATTTGAAGAAGCGCTTCCTGATTTCAGGGACTTTTTGTGAAAAAATATTTAAAATGAAATATATTATAATTTTAGGTGATGGCATGTCTGATGAACCCATTGCCTCATTAGGCGGAAAAACCTGTTTGCAGGCCGCCAATAAACCACATATAGATAAACTTGCGGCCATGGGTACCTGTGGTATGCTTGATACAATTCCGGTTGGATTTGCTCCCGGCAGTGAAATCGCGAATATGAGCGTGTTGGGTTATAATGTTCCGGAGGTTTTCGAAGGAAGAGGCTCTTTGGAAGCGGCCAGCATGGGTGTGGAAATTGCGGCTGATGAGATGGCCATGCGTTGTAATCTTATCTGCATCGAAAACGGAAAAATAAAGAATCATTCGGCGGGACATATCAGCAATGAAGAAGCGCACGAATTGATTCTTTTTTTGCAAAAGGAACTTGGTGATGCTGTTTTCAGTTTTTATCCGGGTGTTTCTTACCGGCATTTGCTCAAAATGAAAAACGGGAATAAAAAACTGAGCTGTACGCCTCCGCATGATGTTCCGGGAACGCCTTTCATGGATGTGATGATAAAAGCTAATGATGATGAAGCAACAGAAACGGCACAAAAGCTCAATGAACTAACGCTGAAATCTCAGGCGCTGCTCGAAAATCATCCTGTCAATTTGAAAAGGGCTGCTCAGGGAAAAGACAAAGCCAACAGCATCTGGGCATGGTCGCCCGGTTATCGTCCGGCTATGAAAACCCTGCTGGAGACTTATCAGCTAAATAGTGGTTCTGTAATTTCTGCAGTGGATTTAATTCGTGGAATTGGTGTATATGCCGGATTGAAAGTGATTTTGGTAGAAGGCGCTACCGGACTTTGGAATACCAATTACGAAGGCAAAGCGCAGGCTGCAATTGATGCCCTGAAAGAGGATGATTTTGTGTTTCTGCACATTGAAGCAAGCGATGAGGCCGGACATGAGGGCGATGTGGACTTGAAAGTAAAAACGATTGAGTATTTGGATAGGAGGGTGGTCAAAACCATCATGGAAGAGGTTGCCACCTGGGATGAACCGGTAACGATCGCCGTTTTACCCGATCATCCGACTCCCTGTGGCATCAGAACGCATACCTGCGACCCTGTGCCGTTCATCATTTACCGTCCGGGAGAAAAGGGAGATGACGTGCAGGTATATGATGAGTTCGCTTGCAAAAACGGAGGATACGGATTGTTGCGGGAAATGGAATTCATGCAAAATTTAATTCGGTAATTGATGTAAATCGGATGGCTGACAACGGAACTTTCAAAACACAGGGGATCAAATATGCAGGATCCAAACTGAAGATTCTTCCGTATATCATGCAAATGGTTGGCAGTCTGAATCAGGTGAAAAATGTACTGGATGGCTTCAGCGGAACCACCAGGGTGTCGCAGGCATTGGCACAATCGGGCTACAGGGTTACTGCCAATGATTTATCGGATTGGTCGGAAGTGTTGGGTAACTGCTATCTGAAAGCAACAAAACCGGATGCTTTTTATCAGGAAATATTGGACGAACTAAATAGTTTGCAAGGCTATAATGGGTGGTTTACTGCACATTATGCTAATCCTGATGAACTTGAGAAGATGCCTTTTCAGCGAAAAAATCTGAGAAAGGTGGATGCAATCCGGGATCATATTGAAAACCTGAACCTCGGGTGGGAGGATAAATGTGTGATTCTGACAAGTCTGATGCTTGCGCTGGATAAGGTTGATAACACGCTCGGTCATTTTTCGTCATACCTGTCGGAATGGTCGGCAAGATCTTATCAGCAGTTGAATCTGCAATTACCAATGCGGTTTGAACTGAAAGATGAACATGAAGTTTGCAGAGAGGATGTGATGACACTGACAAAAGAAAGGACTTTTGATTTGGTTTATTTTGATCCGCCTTATGGTTCCAATAATCAGAAAATGCCATCGAGCAGGGTCAGGTATCAGTCATATTATCATTTCTGGACCACCCTGATAAAACATGACAGTCCGGAATTATTCGGAAAAGTAAACAGGCGTGCCGACAGTAGGGATGGAAAAGCTGTTACAATTTTCGAAGAGTATAAAAGAAATAATGAAAACAGATACATTGCTTTGGATGCCCTCAGAAAGCTGATAGAACAAACCAATGCGCATTATATTATGCTTTCGTACAGTTCAGGAGGCAAGGCTACCAAAGAAGAACTGCATGATATTCTTTCATCATCGGGAAAATTGCTTCAGGTGATGGAAATTGATTACAGGAAAAATATCATGTCGCAAATGCGGTGGACCAATGAGTGGATCAACAGTGACGGTAAATACAGGGAATATTTATTTTTGATGGAAAAATAGTTTTTAAAATATGCTTTATTACAGTACCAACAAGAAAGTTAAAAATGTTAGTCTGAGTGATGTGGTAATCAAGGGATTAGCCGACGACAAAGGACTTTTTATGCCGGATCAGATTCCGGTAATTCCACCGAAGTTTTATCAGAATATTGATAAAATGAGTTTTGAGGAGATGGCCTATACGGCAGCCTTCATGCTTTTTGGCGAGGATGTTCATGCCAATATGCTCAAAATGATTGTGCACGATACGCTGAACTTCGATGTGCCTTTGGT
>JBILFS010000382.1:0-2888 GCA_044351455.1 Paludibacter sp.
CATTTTGATGAAACAACTTGCAAGCGATAACCAGGGTTTCAATTCAGTGTACATGATGCTTGATTCAGGTGCCCGTGGTTCTAAAGAGCAGATTCGTCAGCTTTCAGGTATGCGTGGTTTGATGGCTAAACCTCAGAAATCAGGTGCAGAAGGTGGTCAGATTATCGAAAACCCGATTCTTTCTAACTTTAAGGAAGGTCTTTCGGTACTTGAGTACTTTATTTCTACGCACGGTGCACGTAAGGGTCTTGCCGATACAGCTTTGAAAACGGCTGATGCGGGTTATCTGACTCGTCGTTTGGTGGACGTTTCGCAGGATGTTATCATCACTGAAGATGATTGCGGTACTTTGCGTGGTTTGATTGCTGTTGAAATGAAAAACAATGAAGAGGTTATCTCAACATTGTATGAAAGAATTTTAGGACGTGTTTCCGTACATGATATTTATCATCCGCTTTCAGGAGAACTGATTGTAGCATCTGGTCAACAGATTACTGAGTCCCTTGCTAAAATGATTCAGGAATCACCTATTGAAAGAGTGGAAATTCGTTCAGTTCTTACCTGCGAATCCAAAAAAGGTGTTTGTGCTAAATGTTACGGTCGAAATCTGGCAACCGGTAAAATGGTTCATCAGGGTGAAGCTGTTGGTGTTATCGCTGCGCAATCAATCGGTGAGCCTGGTACACAGTTAACACTACGTACTTTCCACGTCGGTGGTATTGCATCCAATATTGCAGCTGAATCAAAAATTACTTTGAAATACGACGGTCGTCTTGAATTCGACGAGTTGCGTACTGTAGAAGCAATGGATGAGTCAGGAGCAGAGTATCAGGTTGTGGTAAGCCGTTTGGCTGAAATGCGTGTGATCGATACTAAAACCGGTATTACGTTAACAACTCAGAATGTTCCTTATGGTTCCAAATTGTTTGTCCGCCAGGGTGATGCTGGTACTAAAGGTCAGCTTGTCTGCGAATGGGATCCTTTCAATGCAGTAATTATTTCTGAAATTGAAGGTACTATCGGATTTGAAGATGTTGTTGAAAATGTGACATTTAAAACAGATACCGATGAGGCTACCGGTTTGAAGGAAAAGATTATCATTGAATCCAAAGATAGAAATAAGGTGCCGAGTGCACACATCCTGGATGCTAACGGTGAAGTTTTACGTACGTATAACCTTCCTGTAGGCGCTCACCTTGTTCTTGATAATGGCGATAAGATTAAATCAGGTCAAATGCTTGTGAAGATTCCACGTGCTGTAGGCAAAACCGGTGACATCACCGGTGGTCTTCCACGTGTAACTGAACTCTTTGAAGCCCGTAATCCTTCTAATCCTGCTGTTGTTGCCGAAATTGATGGTGAAGTAAACTTCGGAAAGATTAAACGTGGTAACCGCGAACTTTCTGTTACTTCTAAAACAGGTGAGGTGAAGAAATATATGATTCCACTTTCAAAACAAATCCTGGTTCAGGAGAATGACTTTGTTCGTGCAGGTACTCCATTGTCCGACGGTGCAACAACACCCTCAGACATCCTGATGATTAAAGGTCCAACTGCCGTTCAGGATTATATTGTGAATGAAGTTCAGGATGTATATCGTCTGCAGGGTGTGAAAATCAATGACAAACACTTTGAAGTTATCGTTCGTCAGATGATGCGTAAGGTTGAAATCATTGAAAATGGTGATACCAGATTCCTTGAAAAACAGGTGGTTGACAAGAACGAATTCATGGAAGAAAATGATCGTATCTGGGGTAAAAAAGTGGTTATTGATGCAGGAGATTCTGCTATCCTTAAACCAGGACAGATTATTACACCACGTAAACTCAGAGATGAAAACAGTGCATTGAAACGTCGCGACCAGAAATTGGCCGTTACACGTGATGCTGTGCCTGCAACATCTAATCAGATTTTACAGGGTATTACCCGTGCTGCATTGCAGACAAGTAGCTTCATGTCGGCGGCTTCCTTCCAGGAAACAACCAAGGTATTGAACGATGCTGCAATTAATGGTAAGGTAGACAGACTGGAAGGTTTGAAGGAAAATGTGATTTGTGGTCACTTAATTCCTGCTGGTACCGGTCAGCGTGAATTCGATAAGATTGTAGTTTATTCAAGGGATGAATATGAGAAGAAAGTAGATGCCAGAAGAAATGTACTGGATATCGAAACAAATGAATAACTGATAATTATTTGATTGTGAGGCGGGACAACATTTTAAGAATGATTGTCCCGCTTTTCTTATAAATTTATTGTTAATCCGGATTTTTCTCATTATCTTAGTGCTGTTTTTGAATGTGAATGATTGCAGTTTTAAAACAGGATATTTATTTAATTTATTAATAACATCATGGATAAAAATTTTTGTATTATCATGGCTGGTGGCGTTGGAAGCCGTTTTTGGCCTTTCAGTAGAAATAATCGTCCCAAACAGTTCCTTGATTTCTTTGGTACCGGCAGATCGTTACTTCAAATGACGTTTGATCGTTTTCGCCAGGTTGTTCCTGCCGAAAATATCCTGATTGTTTCCAATGTAATTTATAAGGATTTAATTCTGGAACAATTGCCGGAGATTCAGGAAAATCAGGTTTTACTCGAACCCCATCGCAGGAATACTGCTCCATGTATTGCTTATGCAGTTAACAGGATTAAGTCAATTACCGACCAGGCCAATATCATTGTAGCCCCTTCAGATCATTTGATTCTCAGGGAAAATGATTTTCTGGACACACTAAGAACAGGAATTGATTTTATTGAAAAGAACGATTCATTACTTACACTGGGTATCAAACCCAGTCGCCCCGAAACAGGTTATGGCTATATTCAAATTGATGAAGGAGATGGCGATTTAAGAAGGGTAAAAACATTTACAGAAAAACCAAATGCGG
>JBILFS010000381.1:0-2888 GCA_044351455.1 Paludibacter sp.
AATCCGGCTTCTGAAAGGATTTTCATCCATGATATTGCTGTTGGATCAGTGATTCAGATGATGGATATTTCAGGCAAGATTTTAACGGAAAAAGTTGCTGAAGAAAATTTGGAATCCTTAGATGTTTCCCGTCTCAATGCCGGTGTATATCTGATTAATGTGACTGATAAGAACCGGGTGATGCATAGCCGGTTTGTGAAACGTTAATATTTTGTAATTGATGTGATGTCCTTCCCGGTTTGAAAGTCTTTCGACTTTCAAACCGGGAAGGATTTTTTTATGTCATTTTTTTCTACCGACATCTTGCCCCTAACGGGGCATAAAGCCGAAATTTTGCGGGTATGTTGCCCCTGTGTGTTGCAAACCTCGTATTCCATTTGTTATGATGTCCTTGCGTGTTGCATACCTGTATTCCATTTGTAATGATGTTCTTACTTGTTGCAAACCCCCGTGCCGTAGGCACGAAACGTCGGTAGAAGAAGCGTCAATGTGTATCCCGCACACCTTTCCCCGTAGGGGAAAAACATCGATAGAGAAAAGAGATTCATCCGTTTGTTCCGCCCCATACGGGGCGGGATATTCATCTTGCTTCGCAATTTTTTACCGATGTTTCGTGCCTACGGCACGGGTTTTTTGCGCCGTCGGGTAATAACATCGGTAAAAAATCATTTTTAAATCATACACCCATTTCCCCGTAGGGGAAAAACATCGGTAGGAAATCCCGATTTATTTTTTTATTTTTATACCCTAAAAAAATTCAATGAGTTCAAAACAGGAAAGTGCGTCCGGATGGTTAGGGAAAAAGATTGTGCTTGCAAAAAATTCCTATCTGACTGCATCGGCGCTAACTTTGCTTAGTGCAGGTAGTTTCGTCCTGTTTAGTTGGTATATAGCCGCTTTTGCTTCATCCTGGCTTATCGACGGTGCATTTATGCCGGTTAAACTGCTATACGCATCAGCTTGGCTTGCAGGAAGGTATGTGTTTGCTCATTTTGCTTCGTTGCTTAACTACAAATCAGGAAATCTGATAGTTTCCAAAATCAGGAAAGAGCTTTATCCCAAATTGCTTCACAACAATCAATTCGACTCAGTGTCAGGTACTTTACTTGTAACAAAACTTAGCGACGACCTGAAACCATTCTACTCATTTTTTATTCCGTATGCCATTGCATCAGTATTGGTGGCAGTCATGATATTGATTGTTAGTTTTATCCTGGAGAAATGGGTGGGCATTGTGCTGTTGGTTTCATTAATCATTATTCCAATGCTGATGATAGTGATTGGCGTGGGTGCGGAAGCCCTGCACAAAAAACACATCAATCTTTTTATGAAATATTCAGCAGTGTTTTATAACCGGTTGAATACTATTGCCGAAATTGTGAATCTGAAAAATCTGAAAACTCAGTATCAGTTTTTGTCTGAAAAGAGCAAGGCGCTAAATTCTGCAACAACGCAAGTGATGCAGGTTGCCATTCTTTCGTCGGCAGTGCTCGAATTGTTCGTTACCATCAGCATGGCTGCTATCGCTATTTATCTGGGAATGAGTTTGCTGGGTATCATGACTGGTCCGAACTACGGGAAGGGGTATGATTTTCATACTGCAATATTTCTACTTACCATCACACCTTATTTTTTCTTTTACCTGCGGAAGTTTGTGAGTGCATACCACGATAGAAATAAAGCCCTTGCTTCGGCTAAATTGCTGATGCCTGTACTGAATGAAGAGCCTGAAGAGGTGGTGGAAAATATCAACGAGCCTTTTAAAATGCTTGAAATCAAAAGTCTTGATTTTGCATACCCGAATACTATGGTTAAAGTGTTGCACAATATTCACTGGCAATTACCTGCTAAGGGACTGGTTTTGGTTAAGGGAATTTCAGGTTCGGGGAAATCAACCCTGTTGAAAATTTTAGCCGGTTGTCTGCCTGTTGAATCCGGTTTGGTTTCGGTAAACGGAAAGGACAACCGATGGTCGAAACAATGGTTAATGATGCATTCATCTTACATGAATCAGTATCCTTTTATCTTTGATGGCACTATCCGTTTCAATGTTTTCCCCGAAAATGATGCAGCCATTATACAGGATTATCCGGCGTTTCTGGATCGGATTCTTGCTAAGAAAGAAGCCGGGTGGGAAACGGAATTGTCGCATAACGGCAAACAGCTTTCTGGGGGCGAACGTCAGTTGATTACCCTGGCCCGGATGATGCTTTACCCGAAACCGGTTGCCATTCTCGACGAACCCACATCGAATCTGGATGCTGATACTGTGGAGATTATGCTCGGGCAAATACAAAAATTTGCGGAGAACAGGCTGGTGATAGTGGCATCTCATGAAGACAGGTTTGATGCCATTGCCCATGCCATCCTTCAATTAAACTGGGGAGAACAAATGTAATATGCGAAAATTTATATTGAAATATGTGATGTTGCCCCTGACCGGAAGATGGTTACAGGGAATAATGATTTTGTTGTTCTGGACAGTTTCATTTGTAGCGCTTCCTGCCATATCAGGTTGGTTTTTAGCAACATGCAGTGTGGTGTTTATCACTTCAACTACCTTGTTTTCCTACCTTGTTCCATCGTCAATCATCCGGTTACTAACCATTTTGCGCACAGCGGCAAGATATTTCGAGCGGATAGAAAATCATAAAACCACCCTCGAAGCACAACGGAGTTTGCAATTGAAAATTTTCCTATCGGTAGCCCGTTTTCCATATTTTAAAAAACAGGTAAATAATAATTCAACTATTCTCGAAAACAGTACCCATGGTATCGACCTGCTGTTGAATCATATTTTGTTGTGGATATTGCCTTTTACTGCATTGATCATTTCGCTCGGTTTGTATGCTGCTTTTCTGTATTTTTTCTCCGAAACGATTGCTTTG
>JBILFS010000026.1:0-10734 GCA_044351455.1 Paludibacter sp.
CGTTAACCTCTGATAATTTTCCGTTAACAATGCGATAGCTTCTTCACAATGAGCGCAACCGGATTCATAAAAAAAGATTAGTTGGTATTTCGGTTTTCCCTTTCTTAAGTTTATAATTTCCTTTTTCCCTGATGATGAAAACAACTGCAAATCAGGAGCTTCATCGCCTACCCTTAAACGCACCTGAGCCAACATGTTTCTCAAGGAATTACCCGGATTCTCAAGTTTATCCTTTTGAATATTATCAACCAACAAGTCAATCAGTTGATCCTTCCCCTGCCGGTTCAGTTCCCTCATCACATCTTCCACAAAATTTGTATAAATTTTCCTGTTTGATATCCGGTCTGAAATATGATTGAAACTTTCCAGCATCAACGAGTCACTTTTCAGGATATTCAGGTGCATCTGTATCCAGCTATACACCACCATTCCCCAATGATTGCTGGTATAGAGCGCTTTCCAGTCCATCTGATGGGTGATAAACCTTTCCGTTTCCCGGTTTTTCACTTCTTCATCTTCAAATATCCTGTTCCCGATACCCCGTGTGATGTCCACAATTTCGGCAAAACGGGCAGCATACAAACCCGACTTAGTCCTTTCATCAACATAGGCATCGTAATTCTTTATCATCAAATTTAATTCCTCCTGCATGGTTTTACTGATCGGATGGGTCGGTTCATAAGCATCCAATACCATTTTCAAAGCATCTATCTTCTGAAAATAAGACATTTGCTTCTGATATTGCTGATTGATATACACATTTTCAGTCGTTCCTTTATAGAGGATGTTATCCTGATTCGGAATTTTTTCCAAGCACTCCACCGAAAAATCTTCCCCGTTGATAATCAAGTCTAATCCCCCGCCCGGTGATGCAGTAAGCAACCACCTCGACATACCCGCATAATGCTGATATTCAGAAGGAATCACTAAATTTACTCTTCCATCAGCAGGAATAATGCCTTTGACGATGGTATCACTTTTATCTCCCTGAAAAAGACAGAAGACATAAGGTATGTCTTTAAAATGTGGAAAATGGAGTTGGATGTTTTGTGAAAAGACAATTGTTGGGAAAATCACCGAAAACAAAAGTAATCTTAACTTCATAATTTATTGTTTAATGTTAATCGGGGCTGCAATGAATTATCCACAGCCCCGACTGAATCTATTCTTTCACACATCTGACAGAAACTGCGTCGGCCCTTTGCGTCATAACACCAACTGCTTGTGAGCCTGAGCTAAAAGTAAAGACCTCACTATTGGTATTTATTTCAGTTGATGACCAATAATACCCATTTTTACCTCTGTTGTAAAGTTCACCGTTTAAATCATTGTACCGGATTCCTGTTGCAGGCAAATAAAGATAATCTCCCACCTTTAATCCACTGCTATAATTGGTGGTTTGTTCTGTCCACGTACCTGCTCTTGATATTGCATTGTTCCCGCTTACATTTCTCCAAAGTGACGATGATGGCACTTTGTAACCATCCGGACAAGGATCGTTGGCCGTTTTGGCAGCATCAGTCCAGGAACCATTGACTGCCGCAACAGTATTCCAACCCGATACAGCACCAGCATTCGCCTGATTATCAGCTGTACCTGTCGGTCCATCGGCGGCCTTTGTTTTCTTTCCCCACTGATAATAATCACCATGCAACCTCCAGTCCGGAGCAAATGGATTAACATCGACTGCAGCTCCAAGATTTTGACATTTAAACTCTTTCCATTCATTGAAAACACTCACATAAGCGCCACATGTTGTTTTGGTAAAGAGTTCTTTTTCTACCCCATAAGTGACCCCATTTTTGTTGATTGCATAAGCTTTCACCAAATATTTCGATCCGGGAGTCAGATTTTTAATCGTATCAACAAAAACACCTTTTCCATTTGATGGATGTTTTATCAGCAAATCCATTACCCAATCAGATTTCTTGTAAACAAAACCTCTCTCTAACACCTCAGCCGAACCATCATTGGTTATATTACCACTGACTACTGCTGTTGTTTGTGCAGTTTTTGCATGGTCAATATTATTCGTAAATACCACCGGAGGCTCAGCAGCAATACAACGAACGGACAATCCATTATCACGTCCGGTTTCGGGAAATATCTTATCACTACTACTAAAAGCAAAACTCCAGGATCCATTGAAAGTGGCCTTACTTACCGACCAATAATGACCAAATATGCCCCGCGTTTTCAGGGAACCATCTACCCTGTCCCGGTATCCGGTTGCAGGCAGAAAAAGATTGTTTCCAACACTAATTCCTGAATTGTAATTGGTAGGAGTATTCGTCCAGGTACCCTGATTGGTAACTGTATTATTGGCAAGAATCTGTTCCCACTGTGTTCTGGAAGGAACGATAAATCCATCCGGACATGGGTCGTTTATTGTTTTCCCCGTAAAAAAGTCGGCCCATTTATCTGAAGCAATATCTCCGGTAAACCAACCCGCAATGGCTGCAGCGTTAGTCTGGTTTTCATTCTCTCCAATTGGACCTTTTGCTGAAGCAACTTTGCTACCCCATTGATAGTAATCCCCGATCAATCTCCAGTCGGGTTTGTAAGGATTAACCGATTCCACTGCCCCAAGGTTATGACACATGAATTTTTTCCATTCACCATTCGCAACATACGCACCACAATCCTGATCCCACAAAGTATTGATTTGAATTTGCTCACCATAACTTGTTCCGTTCACATTGGTTGCAAAGGCTTTTAAATAATAGGTTTTATCCGGTACTAATGCATTAATAACGAGATTAAACTCCTCCGTCGTACCTGTTGCTTCAACGATATTATTCTGAATGGTCGGATTTTCATTCATACCATAACAAATACCCTTTTGTATGATTTCACATTGACCGGTTGAAATTAATTTACCGCCGATGCTGAGCGAATTTTTTGTCACATTTCGCGCAGGTAGGGTTAGCACTTCGGGCATAGTACTATTATCCTGAATACAACGAACTGAGAATCCTGCTTTCTTTGGCTGAGTCCCAACGCCATATCCGGCATTTGTAACTGACAAAACATAATTTGTGGTATCAGATTCATCTGAAGACTGATAATATCCTAACAAACCTCTGTATCTCAACGATCCATTGATGTCAATTCTTTGACCTGCTGCCGGAAGAAACAGACCGGTTCCTATCATCTTGCCACTGGAGTAGTTGGTATTATCATTCATCCAAGCCCAGGTACCTACTGATTCGATTGTATTATTTACAAATACAGCATCCCATTCCTCTTTTGTCGGAATTCTGAAACCCTGCGGACAAGGATCATTGGCAGTTTTTATCTTCCCCCATGAACCTGCCCGTGGTGTCAACAAACTATTCCACCCTATAATAATACCGTCGCTGGCATATCCTGCAGCCGATCCTGTCGGAGCCGGAGCCACTGCAAGTTTAGTTCCCCATTTATAATAACTTCCATGTAATTTCCAACCGGGTATAAATGGGTCGGCACTTACATCAGCACCCAGATTATGGCACATAAAATCGCGCCATTCCGTTGCACTGATCATGGCTCCACAACGCCCTCTTTGTTTATAAAAAATGACACTATCAAGTTCGCTTAGCAACTTTTTATAAACTATTTCGCCGTTCCTGATTACCTGAATAGCCGGTTCCTGAGCTTTAATAACCGGAGGAAAAAGCCAAACAAGGGTCGTCCACATGCAGGCAATATAAAAATAATTATTTTTTGTTTTCATTGTTGTGTCTCCTTATGGTTATTGTTATTCAGCTATACAACGAATTGGAAGTCCACTGTTGTACGTTTGCATATTAATCTTCCTGGTCGGCAATCCAAAAAACTGTAACATATATCCGCCAAAATATTCCCATTCATTTCTTTCAGAATTCCAATATCCCTGAAAAAAATCACGACTATGATAATATCCAAGCTGGTTTTTACTCAATAGAGAACCATCTTCCCAATACCGTAACCCGGCAGCTGGCAAATACAGTTTCTCACCAAATTTTGCACCGCTACTATAATTTGTATAAGAGGGTTGCCAATTCCCGACAACAGAGTAAATATTGTTGTCAATCACACCCTGCCATTCATTTTTTGTTGGAACTCTGAATCCTGTCGGACAAGGATCATCCTGCCTTAACCATACATTCCGGTTCGGGTCGGGGTATCGATACCAGTCTATAATTGCACCCGAATTACTGCCATTCATATCCGGTGATGAAGGACCTATTGCTGCCACCTCTTTCCTACCCCACCGATAATAATCACCATTGAGCCGCCAGTTAGGAGTAAATGCGTTTGCAGTAGTATCTGCTCCCAGGTTATGACACTTGAATTCTCTCCATACACCGGGTGATGTAACGGCCCCGCAATATTGTCTCCAATTGGTTTTAGCGATGATTGTCGGACCATAACCTGTACCTGCAATATTGGTAGCATAAGCTCTGAAATAATACTGGGTACCGGGTGTAAGATCCCAAATTTTTATAAAATAATCCACCAGATTCAGATCTGAAACTTTTTTACTGTCGGCAATGGTTGGTTCAGCGTTTTGTGTACTCCAACAAACACCCCTTTCGATAATTGAAGTTTGCCAGTCATTGTAAATAACTCCACCGGTTATGAGATTGTCGCCTTTGATTTCCTTAGCTGAATGAGTTTGCACAATAGGAATTCTTGTTTTAGTTGAAAACTCGAATTCTTCTCCATAAGAAATTCCTTCACTATTGATGGCAAATGCCCTGACATAATACTTCTGATTTCTGGTAAGATTAGTGAGTATCCCTGTAAAAGCACCTTTTCCGGTTCCACTGTAAGTTTTATATTTATCAATAGTAGGATTCGGATTAAAATGCCAACAAACACCTCTCTGACTGACTTCGGCATACCCATCACTCACTACATTACCACCACAGAATGCTGATGTTTCGGTGATCTCAGTCACAGGAGCAGTACTTACAACTGCAAGACTCAAATCCATCCTGATACATCGAACCGATAAACCTCTTTGTCGGTCGATGGAGACCAACTCATTTTTCATATTGGAAACATTCAAACTCCAGGCATTTGTTGAAGTCGGATTGATGGTTGAACTCCAGTATGCACCTAACAAACCACGGTCGGCCAGAGCACCATTGCTTTCGGTTCTGTATCCGGTAGCTGGCAGAAAAAGTTTATCCCCAAACATATTACCGGATGAATAATTGGTGGGTGAGTTTTGCCAGGTACCTTTGTTAGATTTCACATTATTTTCAATAATCCCCTGCCATTGCAATTTGGTTGGAATTCGAAATCCATAAGGACAAGGATCATTAGCTGCCTTAACATCATCTTTCCATGACAGAACTGGTGCATAGCTTGTATTCCAGGTAAGAGGCATGGCTGCGTCATTGGTCTGATTAGCTGCCTGCCCGGAGGGTCCGTTTACTGAGACCATTTTCCTACCCCACTGATAATAACCACCGTTCAGTTTCCAGTCGGGTAAAAACGGGTCGGCAACGGCGCTGGAACCTAAGTTATGACACATCAATTCTTTCCAAACACCTGATGCTACATTGGCGCCACACAAATCATTGCGGGTTCTGATTGCATGTTCAACACCATAAGAAGTTCCATTGGCGTTAGTAGCATAAGCCCGGATAAAATAATCTTTGTCAAATTCAAGTCCGGTAATATTGCTATTGAATACTCCGGTATTTGTCCCATTGGACGTTTTATTGTCTGCAGTGGTCGGTTTTCCTGTTAAATTCCAGCAAACCCCACGGGATAAAACCGGCGACCCGCCACTACTAACTACTTCACCGCCACTTGCCGCCGACGTTGCTGTAACAGAAGCAGGCGTTAATGTTTCAACCACAGGAGTCCCATCAGAAATACATCTGACAGTAAATCCTTCATTCATTTGGGTCTGCATGATACTAATCTGATTCTGAGAAGTACCATACCTTCTTTGAAAAGTAAAAAAACATGCCATTTCTGAGTCGACTACTGTTGAAGACCAGTAACTCGCTTTTGACCCTCTGGTTATCAAAGAACCATCACTAAATTTTCTAAATCCTGCCATTGGCAAATACAACTTTTCGCCAAATTTTCCACCGGCATTATAATTGGTTGGTGATTCATTCCAGGTACCTACCTTGATCAGGGGATTATTCTGGTACAATTCTTCCCATTCGGTTTTGTTGGGCACCTTGTAACCAGAAGGACAAGGATCATTAATTCCTTTGACATCACTGCGCCAACTATTGCTGGAAGGAAAATAACTAAAGGTCCATCCGGCTATTGCCAGTGCATTGGCTTCTGACGCTCCGGGACCTGTAGGACCCGAAACTGACAAGGTAGATAATCCCCATTTATAATAGTTCCCGTTTAATCTCCACGATGGTTCAAATGGGTCGGCACTCTGATCAGCACCCAAATTATGACACATCCATTCTTTCCAGATTCCCCCTTCCATCAATGCTCCACAACGTTCATCCCAAATCGTTTTGAAAGTTAATGTATTCCCATAAACTACTGTTCCTGTATTCAAAGTAACAAATGCCCTCACATAATAGGTAGTAAACGAATTTAATCCCGCCACCACAATATTGAATTCGTTGTTACTCATCTGAGCAATTTCAAGACTTTCGGAAATACCGGGAACTGATGCAGTAGAACTCCAGCAGATACCCGCTTTTGTAATCGTTGCTCCGCCCGGGTTCACTACCACACCACCGGCTTTAAATCCATCAATAGTAATGTCAAAGATGGGTTTTGTAGTAACGGAAGGAACGGTAAGATCTTCAACAAAAGTAACATTCCCAATGTCTTTTACAGCCGCTCTATAATCCAGAGCTCCGTTTCTGTAGAAATAGATTGTGTCGTTATTTTGTGCGAAAACACCGGAAGTGGAGAGTATGATACAATAAAGTAAAACTGCAAATTTGCAGTTACCATGTCCTGATTCCATAATTTCTTCTGAATAAGGTTATTTCTTAACAAACTTGCTTGTAAGGATTCCTTCAGAAGTGAAGATCTGAAGCAAATAAATACCATTAAGGTAATGTGCTGTTTCAATGGTGACAGATTGTGCATTGGGATATTCCTGTAAAATTAGTTTTCCCTGTATATCCAATACAAGGATCCTTGAAATAATAAGGCTGTTTTCAATGACTAACATGTCAAATGCAGGATTCGGATAAACTTTCAACTGATTATCCTTCAAATCGTTTACGGAAGACAGAAACTGAAAATTCAGATTGCGGATTTCGGAAAAAGAAAATTCATTTGTTTGACCATTCATGGAGGTTACTAACACTTTCCTTTCCGGGAAGGTTAGTTTACGTAGCTTCTTTAGTTCAAAAGAGACGGTTGAGCCATCAGTTTTAACCACATTCAGTGTATTCTGTGCAGACAGAATGAAAGGTAATAAAAGTATAATTACCAGGACTATACCTTTTCTTTGATTTCCCGTTCTCATAGTAATAATCTCCTCTCTGTTAAGTGAATATATAATAAGAATTGAGTGCTATCAAATTAAGTGCTTTTGTTCAGAGACGCTTACCTGAATATCAACTTTACAAAAGTAAAAAAACTTTTTATACTTTGTTTGCTTTTTTTAAATTTTTATTACTTTTTTTTGCTAAATCGGATTATTGCCTGAAAAAATGTTTACATTTGCACTTTAACTTTACCGGAAATTGGAACCAAATGCTTAAATCCTGTATTTACATCCTGTTCACAATATTCATTTTAAACTCCTGTAATGAGCTTAAAATGATTACATCAACAACTTCTAACAGGGAAGTAATTGCTGCTGCAAAAAAAGAAACATCATCTATACTGAAAAATATTCCAGCCGGCACAGAAAAATTGTACGGATTTAATTCTGCCGATGAATTTAGTCGTTTTCAGATAAAAGAAACCTTTTGCTTCTTCACAATGGAGCAAGGTCAACTGAAACAAAGCACCCTGTTTTTCACCCCTGTTGAAGTGGACGGTGTATTCAGGGCTATAGCCAAACTTGAGAAGATAGGCGACAATTATCATGTAACGGATTTCGGATCGGCGGAATTAGCAACTGAAATTCAACCAATTATCAAAAGCAATCCACAGTATTCTTTTGCCGGAATTCTGAGGATTCATCATTTATACAGCGATTATCTTGTTTTCAGGAATGGTAAGAAACACCTTTTCATTCCCCTGCATGCTGCCCGGTTATCCCTGAGGAATCTGGGTTTCAACGAACAAAGAAAGTTTTATCATCCGGAGGATATTATTAACCATATAAATGCAAAAAAATGAAAACAAAGTTTACCCTCCTGTTTTATTTACTGCTGCTTTCATACAATACGATGGCTCAGGTACTTCCTGTTACGAAGGTTACCCAGGAGCAGACGGAATGGTGCTGGGCGGGTGTTTCAAAATCTCTGCTGGCACTCTACCAACACAGTGTTTCGCAATGTGAAATTGCTGAATATACCAGAACCAGTGCTGTGTGGCATAATTACGGAACCCAACCGTGCTGTGATGTACCAAACGGAGCATGCAATTACTGGAATTATCCCTTTTTAACTCCGGGAAGCATCCAGGATATCATCCTGCATTTTAAGAGCATTGCAAGTGTTGACGTTTTTGATTCGATTAAATTATCGGAGATTAATACAGAAATTTCCAACTTCAAACCTTTTGTTATCAGATGGCTCTGGAATGGCACCAGTTCAGGACATTTTGTGATTGGTCATGGAGTTCAAAACAAGATGATTTATTACATGGATCCATATCCCGGGGAAGGAAGTAAAATTGCAAATTATGATTGGATCAGAGCAAATGCACAGCATACTTGGACGCATACCCTGAAAATCACTACGGCTGCTCAGGTTTTGACGGTATCTAAAGATTCTTTACATTTCGATGCCGAACCTCAAAGTAACCTGACAATCGATATTTTTTCAAATCTGAACTGGACGGTTTCCTCTAATCAGGAATGGTTAAGCGCTGATATTCAAAACGGTAGTGGCATCGCTACATTAACGCTACAGGCATTATCAAACAAAGGCTCTAATAACCGCGAAGCGCAGATTACCATTGCAGCCAACGGCGTAAGCAGTAAAATTATCAAAGTTTTGCAGGCTGAGAATACGGCAACATCTGTCAGCAATCCGGCAACTAACTCCCTGACACTTTACCCTAATCCGGTCAGCGAAACAGTTCATCTCACCCGACTTCCGAAACAGTCGGTTATCAGCATCCATGATGCCTCCGGAAAATTGATTCTCAGCAAAGTTGCACAACATGCCTCTGTAGAGATCAATGTTTCCGGCCTTCTGAAAGGCATATACACCATTACGGTCAGGAATGAAAAAGATTTTCGTTCAGGTCTGCTTATTATAAAATAACAACCAAAAAAACTTACAACGATGTATCAATTCAGACTGTTAATAATAATTTCATTTCTGATAGGAATGAAAAGCCATGCCCAGCTACTTAACGGCAATTTTGAGTCGGGTCGAAATGCCGGTTGGGCAGAATCATCGCAGGGAAATTTTACACTGATTGCTCCTGCTCAGAATTTCGCCTCCACCTCGATTAGTCCGGCTGTTAATGCGCATTTATCTCCGGGAGATTACAAAGCAAACTGGAATGCATCCCATTGCAGCAGTGGTATTTATTTTTGCAGGATGACAACTGACAATCAGACTATTACAAGAAAAATCATTTTATCAAAATAAAACAGAAATTACCTTACTCCCGCCCATACACATACCAGTACGCCATCCCAACCATCAAACCTCCACCCACAATATTGCCTAAAGTTGCCGGAATCAGGTTGTCGACGATGAATGATGTGATGCTCACATCAGCACCGTAAAACATGGCCGCGGGGATGAAAAACATATTCGCAACGCTGTGCTCAAAACCCATGGCCACAAAAGCCATGACAGGAAACCAGATGGCGGCAATCTTTCCAACCACATCTTTCGATGCAAATGAAAGCCACATGGCTAAGGCTACCAACCAGTTGGCGCCGATGCCTTTGAAAAATGTTTTATAAAAAGGATTGGATGTTTTCGCTTCGGCAATCTTCAGGATGCTTTCGTGCCACGGATCTTTGTCGAACAACCCGGTAAGGTAGGTCATGCAGTATGCCACAAACAACGCTCCCACAAAATTACCCAGATATACCAGGGTCCAGTTGCGCAGTAGCTGACTGACTTTCAACCGTTTTGACATCACCGGGGGAATGAAATAGGCGGTATTTCCGGTAAACAAATCGGCACCGGCAATGGCACACATGATGAGTCCCAGCGGGAAGACCGCTCCCATGAGGAATTTCTGAATGCCCGGATTTGATGCTGCTATGCCCGGAACACCACCACCGACTATTACGGCAAGTAAACCACCCAAGGCAATGTAGGCACCAGCCAGAAAAGCTAATACAAGCGTTTTGGAAACATTGGTTTTCGATCTTGTCATGGCGCCTTCAGTTGCTTTGGCTACCAGCTCCCCGGGGGAAAAATAATTTGATGTACTATTTTGCATGATGTAAATTATTATATTTAACCACAAAAGGCACAAAAGAAATACAAAGAATACTCTTATAATAATTTGCACCTAAAGTTCATAAATCCAAAACTATTTTTAGTGTTTCTTCCTTTTGTGCCTTTTGTGGTTTAATATTATTTCATTCTCAATTCACAACGACTTCCTTACCATATTGCTTTAGCAGGCCTTTGGCGTTGTTGAGTTGTTCGGGTGAGTTCATTTCCACAT
>JBILFS010000027.1:0-10723 GCA_044351455.1 Paludibacter sp.
ATAGATTTGTTTAAACTTAACTGATAAAAATTAAACTCATGGGTAAAAAAGTGATAATAACCGGTTCAACCGGCATGGTGGGCGAAGGTGTTATGTTGGTCTGTCTGAATAGTCCTGAAATTGATAAAGTATTAATTATCAATAGAAAAACCGCAGGATACCAACATCCGAAACTAGAAGAAATTATCGTAGATGATTTCAACAACCTCCCATCGATAGAACAAAAACTTACCGGATATGATGCTTGTTTTCATTGCATGGGAATAACTTCGGTCGGAACCGAAAAGCAGGTTTATCATCATGTAACTTATGAACTTACCATTTTGCTGGCAAAAACTTTTTTGAAAACCAATAAAACTCCGGATTTTATTTATGTTTCCGGATATGGAACTGATGAAAAAGAACAGGCGAAAATGGAATGGGCAAGAATCAAAGGCAGAACTGAAAATGAGCTTGCAGTAATGCCCTTCAGAAAATTTTATGCCTATCGACCCGGTTTTATCAAACCCTATCCCGGTCAGAAATACGCCCATCCCTATTACAAATACGTGAACTGGATGTTACCCTTTGGAAGGTTGATTCATCCCGATGGTTTTAACACCATGGAGGAATTGGGAGAATCGATGATTCAATTGGTTTTACATCCTGCTGAGAAAAAAATCATTAAAGGCAGCGACATTAAACTTTTGTCCCGAAAACTTCATCAGTCTCAATGAGATAACACTTTCTTTCAAAATTCACATTGCTGATTACAGTTGCAACTTGTCCACCCGGACAGATAAAAGTCTCATTATAAAGCTCATACCTTCTGATCATGTCAACTGTATCAATTTTCGGCAGTTGACTTGTTAATCCCGTTCCAATAGCTTTTAATAAAGCTTCTTTCATAGTCCATAGTTTGAGGAAATCTTCCTGATGATGGATTTTTCTTTTTTCATCTTCCGAAAAGGCATAATCGCTCAGTTCTTTAATATCCCATTTTAAATGAATATCTTCCATATCAATTCCAATTCTTCCTTTTCTGCTGATGGCAATAATAAAAGCGGAGTTTGTATGACTTACATTGAACCACAAACCTGAATTTTCCAAAAATGGTTTCCCGAAACGGTTAGTCTGAAGCAGAATTTTTCCTGGTATATCAGCTGTATATTTTCCAATAAGAATTTTCAACATGGCTCTGCAGGATTTTTGTATAAATGCCTGTTCCGGTATTTTCAGTCGATTATATTTCTTAAGCTCATCATCAGAAAGAAAATACTCCGGATTACCCAGTTGGGATGGGAATCCTGACCCATAAATGAGGATATTATCCGACAGAAGAAAGTCGTCGGCAAATGGGTGCAAAAAGATTTCAGTTTTCATTTATGATTGATTGATGACTCGATTTCATTTAGTCGTTTATCAGTAATTATGGCAAACAATTTATCGTTAGGCGGAGCAAACAATGAAGAGTGTTCCGCAGGAATAATGTGCTTTATGACGCCTTTCAAAGCAAAATCTTCCCATCCATAGTTTTCCCTTTCATAAATATAAAAAGAGGATTTCCCTGCTTTGAATAAATCAATCTCAATTTCAGATTTTGGAATTTTATATCTTTTCAGAGCATCATTCATAAGCATCATGACTTTATCAGTCAGAAACGACGACTGTTCAACATCCCTGTGCAACAAGGTGGTTTTAACAATGCCTGATTTTGATAAAATATATTTCACTGACAATCTGAGATTTTTATACTTTTTTCTGATGAGTTTTCTTCTGAAACCTGCAGGTTCTTTGATTATCAGCAATACATTATAAAGAGGCTTAATCATCACAGACCAGGTATTTATCAAGATTTTCCTGATCCTCGAATCAGTATAACCAGCCATAAAAGTAACAGAATCAATTAACCCGGTGAAACCTGTAAGATGGCCTTTCGATTTAAGTTTTACTCCCATTTCGAAGGCAATAAAACCACCTAATGAAAACCCTAAAACATGATAAGGTCCATGCTGTTGAATTTTCAGTAATTCCCCGATATATTCTTCTGCCATTGTTTCGATATTGTCGTTCAGTGGCTTACTCCCATCTAATCCAGCTGCCTGAAAAGCATAAATGGGCCGGTCGGGATCAAGATGTTTCACCAAAGACTGAAACAATAGTATATTCAACCCCGCACCATGTACCAAAAAAAGCGGAGGTTTATTTCCTTCTGTTCTGATGGGCACAAGACAATTCCATTGATTAAGAATAGCCTTACTATCAAGATAGTGCGCAAATTTTCGAATGGTGGCATACTGAATGAGCGATGCAAGAGGTATTAAACTACCTGTAAGTTTCTTAAGTTCAGCCATCAAAGCGACCGCCTTCAGAGAATGACCGCCAATATCAAAAAAGTCATCATTAATACAAAAATCATCCACACCCAGAATTTTTTGCCATAATCCATAAAGCATTTTCTCTGTCTCTGTCTCTGGTTTCTCTTTTGAATCGGTGTTTATTCTGACATAAGCAGCTGCATAGTCCAACAGGAATTTCTGATCAACCTTTCCATTTGCATTCAACGGAATTTCATCAACAGAAAAAAAATCATGAGGAATCATCCATGAGGGTAAAACATCATTCAATTGTTCTTTTACAACATTAAAATCAGGTTCATTGTAGTATCCCCGACAAAAGGCAAGCAGTTTTTTATTGCCCGGCTCATCCTCCTTTACTAAAACCACACAGGTTTTAATAATGCCTGTTTGCAGCAATTGTTGTTCAATCTCCTGAATTTCAACCCTGAATCCCCTGATTTTTACCTGTTTGTCTTTTCTGCCCAGATAATAAACCAATCCATCCCGGTCACGGAAAACAATATCGCCGGTCTTGTAACATTTTTGCATCCCATAGCCCGGCAAATCCCTGTAAATAAATACCTTTTCACTTTCTTCAGGCCTGTTCAAATATGTTCTGGCTACAGCATCGCCGAAAATAAGCAATTCTCCCGAAATACCTTCAGGGACAGGCAGGTTATTCTTATCAACAATCAAAATATGATATCCCGACAGAGCAACGCCAATCGGTATGGCTTTGTAAGGTTTTGATTCAATCGAATAGCATAATGCAACAACTGTGGTTTCAGTCGGGCCATAAGTATTGATAAGATTATGTTCAGGAATGGATTTTTGCCAGAGTGAAATATCTGCCGGATAAACAGCTTCTCCACCAATAATTACCAATCGCAGGGAAAGTTGATGTAGTCCCATCGTATACGATTCATTTTCAATAAGTTGTCGCCAATAGGCGGTAGGCAAATCCCATACAGATATCTTGTTTTCAATGCTGAAACGAATCAGCTGATTCGGATCGAGCATATCATTATACCTCAGATATAAACCTGCTCCGCTACTAAGAGAACAAAAAATCTCCTCAATACAAGCATCAAATGATAAGCTCGAAAACTGAAGAATTCTGTCGTTATAATCAATTTGGTATTTCTCCAGCGCACCATTCACAAAAACCGATAAATTTCTGCGGGATAATACCACTGCTTTTGGCAATCCGGTTGATCCACTGGTATAAATGATATAAGCTGCTCTATCAGAAGTAAATTCCTGAAAATGAAACGCAGATAAAGATTGCTGAAGAGCCACATTTACATCAATACTGACTATATCATTTTGCTGATTTGACTGAATTTCATCAGTCAGGATAATTGAACATCCCGAGTCCTTCAGAATAAATTCACGGCGCTGTAAAGGCAAATCCGGATCGAGTGGAACAAATGCAGCTCCTACATTTAAAACAGCTAACAAAGACGCCAGATTTTGATAATTCCTTCCTAATGATATCGCGATAAACTGTTCCTGTCCTGTCAGATGTGGAATCAAGGCTGAAGAAATTCTCCAAACATCTTCAGCCAGTTTTTTGTAAGAATACGCTATCTTCTGATCCACGATTGCAATTCTATCCGGATGAATATCAACCATTTGATAAAATCTTTTCATCACATCAGGATTTTCTTCAACCGCATTTTCAGCAACGCTCACATCGACTGATGCATTTACCACAATATTGATGCATTCATGTTTTATTGCCGGATTTTCCACCAATTCTCTGATATATAAAGTTACACATCGCAGAAAATCATCAAAACTTTCAACAAATTGTTGTTCGCCGGCAATAATTAAACCCGTTTCTGAAACAAAAATATTGACCATTCCGGGCTGACAACGACTGATATCATTTCCTTCAATAAAACAAATCTTCGGTTTTGAATCAATATTTTTCTTTAAATCGGGGTACCTGACCGGAAGAGAATGCACAAAAAACTGCACCTTACGAAGCATTTTTATTTTCTTCACAATTGCATGAATAGCCTCCTCCCCTGTTTCCCTGTTTGATGGTCCGGCATTAAAGGGAAGCCGTTCGGAGAAGAATTCAGGTATCAGTGTATGACTTTTTTCAGGAATAAATGCAAAAGAGCCAAAATCCTCCCCGGATAAACGCAAAAGTAACAAAGAACAAACTGCAATCAGAAAATCTGTTTTTCTTTCAGTAATTCTGAAATTCTTCAGCACTTCTTCCGTATTTAATTCTCTGATAATGGTTTTAGCAAATTGAGATTCAAATGTTTGATACGGCCATGAAATATAATTCACATTTCTCATTTCCCGAACCAGCAAAGGTTCAAAAACCGCAATTTTTTTGAATGATTCAGCAGCCCGGGAACAAAAATCATAATCAGGTTCATTCATCCGGTCGGCTTTTGAAAACACGTCTGCCACTAAAACAATCTCTCCGCTATGGTTATAAAGTGCATTCAGGGAAATAAAACCATCCCGACAATAAAAACCAGGATTTTCATCCCTGATATCAAAAAATCCCGGTTTTCCCTGATAAATTGCATAAACTTCGGCAGAACCAACTATGTAATACTCATGATTGATGACAATCCAGGGCAAAGCAAATTCATTGTTATAACTCGAACCGAAATCGGTTGCTTTAATAAGACTGTCTGCTTGTTGAAAAGTCATAGACGGACGTAAAGTGCCAAAAAAGTCAGGCCTTTTCGCCAGGGGATAATAAGTCCTTTTTGACAAATCCTGTTGAACAGGTTTCAGATTGTCTGACAAAATATCCTGAGTTAATCTTTCAAAGCATTTTAATGACGCTTCAAAACAACTCGTATTAAGAGTAAGCACAGTATCTTCGGGATGAATCACGACAGATTCAGAGGAAAAAATGTCACCGGCATCAATCTGGTCGGTTATTTCGTGCCAGGAAACTCCATGAAAACTTTGATTCTCAAGAATTGCGTGATTGGTGGCGTACATTCCCGCATAGACAGGCAAGGGAGAATCGTGGTAATTGAAAGCTTTCTTCCGCGCTGAAGATAGAAAATCCTGTTTCAGAATGATGCTGTTATTAATACTGAAAATATAGTCCACTTCCTCCCATGTATTTCCTGCTGAATTGAACTGATCAGTAGTGATGAATGGTACCTGTAACTGTTTTTTCAACCAGGCATCATCAGAAATAACAGATTCGATGTAAAAGCCCTTTTCCCTGAGTATAATTGCACATTGAGCTGCCAGTTTGCCCTCTCCGGCAATATAACAACTATTTTGTTTTTCAGGAAGCAGAATTTTCCGAAGGCGTGAAATCAAAACATCAATCTGCATTTGAGAATTTTGAGTAAGTGTTCGAAGAGAAACATTAATGGCTTCAGCAAGATTTCTGACAATTCCCTCATCAAAAAGCATAGTATCATATTCAAGCCAGCAAACATACTCTCCATCAACAAATTCGACATTGAACATCAGATCAGTTTTCGCAGTTTTATTGCCAATTTCCTGTTGATGAAAACTAAAATCCAAATCCCGGGAACTTTCGTGTGGCCAGTTTTGCATGACAAAAATAGCCTGAAAAACAGGATTTGTGGATAAAGTACCTTTATTACCAACCGACTTTGCAACTTCTCCAAAGGGAACAAGGGCATTTGAAAATGCTTCCAAAGCATTTGTACTACACTGAATAATCAGGTTTTGCAGATTGGCCTGTTCGTCCCATGATAGTCTGATACTGACCATATTGGTATAATAACCTATCAAATAATTCACAATTTCATTGTTGCGGTTGGCAAAAGGCGTTCCGACAATCACATCCCTGTTTCCTCCTGCAGAAGCCAGTGAAAGCTGGAAAGCAGTCATAAAAACCACAAAGGGCGTAGTCCTGTTTTCTAAAGCAAAATTCTCAATATCAGCAGTTAATAATTTATCAGTACGCCACCAATATCTGTCGCCATATTTTCCGGATTCAGCAGTGTTTGCATTTAGTTTATGCGGTAAATTCCATCGTTCGGGAAGATTTCTCAGTTTGTTTTTCCAATACTGAAGTTCTTTTTCTGCTTTTCCGGCATTAAATGAAGTATGCAAAAACCGCACATAATCTGCATTGGTGTAACCCGGATTATCGACAGGAATGCCCCGGTAATGGTTCAGAATCTTCTCCATGAAAAGTGACAGTGACCAACCATCGAAAATGAGATGATGCACAGTCATTAACATTCTGTATTCATCTTCATCCATCCGGACTAAATGTAACGAAAAAAGCGGTAATTTATCGGTAGAAAAAAGGGCTTTACCATTTGTATCACATATCTGTCTGTATTTTTCATTTTTCTCCACTGAAGAAAATTCTATCAGACTTGTGAATTGAATCGTCACATTGACATCCGATTGTATAAACTGAAAAGGAATTCCATCAACAGATTTAAAGACAGAGCGAAAAACAGATTCCTTTTGAATGGTTTGGATAAATGCATCATTCAACTTATTAACACTCACCTTTCCTTTCACAGTAAATGCAATCTGAATATTGTGGGTCAGTCCGGTAACATCAAAATTATTCATAACCCACAGTTCCTGTTGGACCGGGGTAATTGGCAAACCTTCCTCAGGGTCAATCTCCGACTGAAAAATCTCCGTTGGTTGCACCACAAGATATTCCCCCTGAACAATGCCTTTTGCCATTTCGCGGATCGTAATCCCCTTATAAAATGCACTGAGAGGAATTTCAACTCCGGATTCCTTCATCAACCATGAAATCAGCTGAACAGCTTTAAGGGAATGCCCGCCTGCTTCAAAAAAATCGTCATCAATACTTATATTTTTTCTGCCTAAAACCCTGATCCACAGCTCATTTATCAGTCTTTCAGCATCTGTTTCAGGAAGAACGACAAGATTATTATCATTTGGCAGAATATCAGTTAGTGCAGGAAATAATTTTCTGTTTGTTTTGCCATGTGAAGTGAGCGCAAATGCTTTACAAACAATAAAGTATGTCGGAATCATGAAACCCGGTAACCACTCGCTGATGGCCGTTTTGATTTGTAAAATTAATTCGGGATTGGCTGACAGAAACTGACTTTCCTGAGGTAAGGAGGAAGAATCCTCCGAAATTATCCAGGCAACCAGACAATCATCACCACTATGATCTTTGTCAACCTGAACCACACATTCACTGATAAACCCTGTTTGAAGCAGTGCATGTTCTATCTCACCACATTCGATGCGTTGTCCCCGTAATTTTACCTGAAAATCTTTTCTTCCTGTAAAATCGTAAGTTCCATCAGCATTCTTTTTTCCTGTATCACCGGTTTTATACATCAGTCCTTTACCTGTAAACGGATCCGGCAGAAACCGTTCATCAGTCAGACCCGGATTATTCAGATAACCCCTTGCAACACCTTCGCCACCAATAAAAATCTCTCCTTCTTCACCATCGGGGACTTCCTTTCCATCCTCATTCAGGATATAAATGAAATCATTTTCAACAGCATCACCGATAGGGATTCGGGAGTAGTTTTCATCAAAACGGCATAGAAAAGTAGTCGCATAAACGGTAGTTTCAGTAGGACCATAGACATTAATCAACCCGACATTGTTATTTCCTGTTTTATTGTAAAAATTCTTCACCAAATTTACCGGCAATACTTCGCCTCCAACTGAAATCCAATGCAGGCTTTGAGTATCCTCCGGATTGAGTTTTCCGGGAAAAAAATTCAGAAAAGCCTGAAGCATGGAAGGAACAAAGAAAAGAAAAGCTATTTTCTCTTGTTTAATTATTTGCAATAACTTTCGTGGGTCTTTTTCAACTCCCGTTGGTGCAACATACAAAGTTCCACCCATCAGCATCCAACCGAATAATTCCCAGATTGAACCATCAAAAGTGTATGGAGATTTAAACAGTACAACATCACCGGGTGAAAGGGGATATCTTTTTTGAATAAAGGATATCAAATTGACTACCGAATGATGTTCAATCATTACCCCTTTTGGAATGCCGGTTGAGCCACTGGTAAACAAAATATATGCGATATCGTGTGCTTCAGGGTAAGACAGAATCTCAGTATTTACCGGACTGTATATGTCTGATGATGGTATAAGATATTTACATTCAAATGAATCGATTAGTTCGGTATATTCCGGAGTTGTTACAATTAACTGAACATTCGAATCACGAATCAACGATTTATTTCTTTTTACCGGATTACCTGGATCAAGAGGCAAATAAGCGGCACCAGTCCGCAGGATTCCCATGATACCTATCAGCATCTCCGCGGATCGATCCATGCAAATACCAGCTACAGAACCCTTTCCAATTCCTTCCTGAATCAGTTCAACTGCAAATTTATTGGTAAGTAAATCAAACTCACGGTATGTGTAACAAAAATTCTCTCCCTTTATCGCAATGGATTCGGGAAATAAAACAACAGATTGTTCAAAAATATGAATCAAACTTAAGGGATTAAATGACATTTTCTATTGATGAATAACTAATTTGAAAAACTTTTCAATATTAGTCATTTATTTCGAAAAATACAACTTTATACCCCTATTTACGGCTTAAATATTTGCGTCAACTTCAGATTTAATTTTTCTCCTGCTTCTGAAAATTGCCGACTGTGCATATTTTTCACTGAGAACAGTTCTCATTTTTAGTTTTTCATCCTGAGGAAGATTGATCACCTGACAACATTCTTCAGAACAACATCCCTGATATTTTTCCCTGCAGGAAGGACATTGAATAAACAACAAATGACAATCATCGTTCGAACAATTCGTATGTGTATCGCAGGGCTCGCCACATTGATGACAATGTGCAATCACCTCATCTGTAATTCTTTCGCCCAATCTTTCATCAAAAACAAAATTCTTCCCTCTGAATTTTGATACCAGATTTTCTTCTTTCACCTGACGGGCATACTCAATAATTCCGCCATACAACTGATTTACATCCTGAAAACCATGATGTTTCAAATAGGCACTTGCCTTTTCGCAACGAACACCACCGGTACAGTACATCAGAATTTTGGAATCCTTGTGCTGTTCCAGCTCTTTTACTACCAGTTCAACCTCTTCACGGAAAGTATCCACATCCGGACAAACAGCATTCTCAAAATGCCCTACCTCACTTTCGTAATGATTGCGCATATCCACCACAATAACATTCTCAGATTCGATGACAGCATTGAATTCTGCAGCCGTTAAATGCTTACCTACATTGGTTACATCAAAAGCATTATCGGGTAATCCATCAGCCACAATTTTATTTCTGACCTTAATTTTTAATTTCAGGAACGACATCGGATGATCCTCAACTGCCCATTTTAATGGCATTTCGTAAAAATATTCAGATTTATTCAAATAATTGATGAAATGCTGCACTTCGTGTTCAGGTACAGAAATTTGTGCATTGATACCTTCAGCTGCCAGATAAATCCTGCCCAGAACGCCCATGGAAAACCAATCTTCATAAAGTATATCTCTCAGATTCTGAGGATTTTCTATCATCACATAACGGTAAAAGGACACCGTTTTCCTTCTGAAATTTTCTGCCTGCCTTTGCTTAATCAGGTCTTCGCGGCTGTAAATATTATGTAGTCTCATGTGTGCAAAAACACAATTCTGATAAAATTGTTTATTTGCAACCCGGTTAAGGTATATTTTTCAATCTTTTCCATTAACTTTGCATTGTAAATCCTTAGAAATATGTGGGATAAAATTAGAAATCTTTTTTCCTTATTGCGGGAATTTATCCTGAAATACACGCCCGTTGCATGGACATTTATTAAAACATGGTGGGCTAAGTTT
Source organism: Paludibacter sp. (assembly GCA_044351455.1). GTDB lineage: Bacteria > Bacteroidota > Bacteroidia > Bacteroidales > Paludibacteraceae > Paludibacter. The sequence goes on from JBILFS010000027.1 coordinate 10,122, forward strand.
ATTGCCTGGCGCAAAGCCCGTTACCAGAGATATAAAGGACTGGTCTGGTACAAAAAAATCATCAATCTGATCATTACATCCTTTGTACTCTTTATTCTGTTGCTGTTTCTGATCGACATCAATTTCCTTTGGTTGTTCGGGAAATCTCCTACGCTGAAGGCCATTGGTAATCCAAATCAAAATATGGCCTCGGAAATCATCAGTGCTGATGGAAAAATAATCGGCAAATACTTTTCTGAAAACCGAACTCCTGTAAAATTTGAGGAAATCTCCCCCAAATTAATCCAGACCCTGATTTATACAGAGGATGAAAGATTCTATCAGCATTTTGGCATTGATTTTCAGGGCGTTGTAGCAGCTATAAAAGATATGGCCAAAGGCGACCCGAGGGGTGCAAGTACCATCACGCAGCAACTGGTTAAAAACATGTACAAAACCAGAAATCAGTATTCGAGGGGATTATTTGGCTACATTCCTGGAGTTAAACTGCTGATAATGAAAGCTAAAGAATGGATTACCGCTGTAAAAATTGAGATATTCTACACCAAGGAAGAAATTCTGACCCGCTACTTTAACACAGTCGATTTTGGAAGCAATTCTTT
>JBILFS010000028.1:0-10714 GCA_044351455.1 Paludibacter sp.
CAGTAAGAGACAATACAGGTGAACCTTTACCGGGTGCCAGTATTATTATTAAAGGGACAAAAACAGGCACAACAACCGATGTGAGTGGCCGATTCACTTTATCAAATGTATCTCCGGAAAATACTTTGTTGATTTCATTTGTAGGGATGAATAATTATGAGGTGAAAATTGGAAATCAGACCGTCATTAATGTTACGCTTACAGATGGATCTATTGGTTTGGAAGAAGTGGTAGCTGTAGGTTATGGAGTTCAGAAAAAAATTAATGTGGTAGGTGCCATTTCGTCTATCAAAGGTGAAACGCTGCTTCAATCGGGTGGTGTAACAACTATCGGTCAGGCATTGCAAGGAAAAATTCCGGGTTTGACCACCATGTACACCAACGGTAAACCGGGTTCTACAGATATGAGAATTTTCATTCGTGCTCAGGGTTCGTGGAATAACTCCGGAACTGTTCTGATTTTAGTTGATGGCGTAGAACGTGAAATGAATGACATTGACATGAACGAGGTAGAAAGTATTTCGGTATTGAAAGATGCTTCGGCAACTGCAGTTTATGGTGTTAAAGGTGCTAATGGTGTAATTCTGATTACTACCAAAAGAGGACAACAAGGAAAGGCTAAATTATCCATTTCAGGAAATTTAATTGCTAAAACAATTTCGAAAGTTCCTCAAAAATTCGAATCTTACGATGCCATGATGATACGTAACGATGCTATTATGCGCGAGTTACCTTATTCCGAAGCTTCGTGGAAAGATTATATTCCGTTACAAACAGCCGAGAAATTCCGCAATCAACAAACCCAGGAACAACTGGAGATGTACCCGAATGTGGATTGGAAAGACTATATGTTCAAAAAAGTAGCAAATGACTCGCAACTTAACTTATCCATTAGTGGTGGTTCGGAATTAACCAAATACTTTGCAAGCGTTTCGTACAACGACGAAAGCGATATGACCAAAGATTTTGATACAGGCAAAGGTTATAATGCTAAATTAAGTTACAAACGATTGAATTATCGCAGTAATTTAGATTTTAATATTACCAAAACAACCAAATTATCAGTTAACCTTTCCGGTTCATACAGCAAAAAAACAGAATCGCCACAAGAAGAAGTTCGTTTGTATTTAAGTTTATACAATATTGCACCCGACTTATTTTATCCACGCTATAGCGATGGTTCGTATGGATTTGCACCTGTTACTGATCAGGGATTATCGAACAGTTTGTACTATTACACTACTGCAGGGATGAACACAACCCACGGTTTTCGTTTAAATACCGACTTTGCATTGGAACAAAAGTTAGATTTTATTACCAAAGGCTTGGTTTTCAACGGACGTTTTACAATGGATAATACTATGACTGGTACTCAAAACATTAGTGACCCTGACAATATTATTCAAAAAAGATATAATATTGACGGTGTAGCTGAGTATAGATATCCAACTGCTGATAATACCTATGCTTATGTGATTGAACCATGGCTTTTAGGTAATTTCGATGTTGGTGGAAATAAAAACCGCCGCATGGAGTATCAAATGACATTGAATTACAATCGTACATTTAATGGCAAGCACAACTTAGGAGGTCTTTTGCTCTTCAAACGTCAGAAATATACCGCAGGCAGCAATTTTGCAACTCGTTACGAAGATATTGTTAGCCGTTTAACGTACAATTATGATTCGAAGTATTTTATTGAAGGTAATGGCGCTTACAATGGATCCGAATTATTTGGTCCTGGTTATCGTCGCGAGTTATTCCCTTCATTAGCGTTGGGCTGGGTAATTTCGAACGAAAACTTTATGAAACAATATAGTTGGTTGGATAAATTGAAATTGAGAGCGTCGGCCGGGGAAGTTGGAGATGATAATTTTATTGTTGGCAGGTCTGATTTACGCTGGATGTATGTAGCACAATGGGAATCATCCACCACTACTGTTGACATGAATGCACCTGGTATTTTTGCGCTGGGAAGTGCAAATGCTGCTGCAAAATCGCCTTATACAGTGTATCGCGAAAAAGTAATTGCCAATAAAGATTTACATTGGGAGCGTTCGCTTAAACAAAACATTGGTTTTGAATTTTCGGCTTTTAAAGGTGGAATTACTTTTGATTTTGATTATTTTGAAGACAACCGCACAGACATTTATATGGAAAGTAGAGACCGAAGTATTCCGGAATGGTTTGGTTCTACTGCTGCTCCGGGGGCAAACCTTGGCGCTGTAAATACCAATGGTTACGAAATTCAACTTGGGTTAAAACATAATTTCACCAAAAATTTAAAAGCCTGGGGTGATTTTAGCTATACCCATTCAAAAGATATTATTATTTCGAAGGATGATCCTTTATTAAGGGCAGCTCATTTAAAAAAAGAAGGCTATTCTATTGATCAAACTACTTCGGCAATTCAAGGCTCTATGATGCAAAATTGGGATGATGTTTATATGTCGACTCCGATAACGACAGGTAACGATAAAAAACGACTAGGATACTATGATGTTGTTGATTTTGATGGAGATGGAAATTATAATGGAAGTTCCGATAATGTGCCTTGGGCTTATCCAAATCGTCCGCAAGACACCTGGAATATTACATTCGGTAGTTCTTACAAAGGTTTAAGTTTGGTTGCTCAACTCTATGCACAAACAAATACTACCCGTGGTTATACCTTAGATAGTTTTTCGCAAAACGTAGGAAATCTCTATTTTAAAGAAAACGGCGATTATTGGTCGAAAGAAAACCCGGACGGTGTTAAAACAATTTATCCATGGCGTGTGCTTTCTGGCAATACCGAACCGCTTCGAAATGTATATGATGGATCGATCGTTCGTTTGAAAATGGTTGAATTAGCTTATCGTTTCTCATCGAGGGAATGTAAAAAAATGGGCTTGGCTGGTTTAAAAGTTTTTGTTAATGGAAACAACTTATACTTGTGGACAAAAATGGCCGACGACCGTGAATATGGTGGTGGAAACCGTGGTACTTACCCCACACTGAAACGTTTTAATTTTGGTTTTAATCTTGATTTATAATACATACGAAAATGAAAAAGATAAGTAAATATATTGTAATTTTAAGTGCATTGATTTTCGCTTCCTCTTGCGAAGATTATCTGGATCGTCCTAATCAGTCTGATCTGCCTGTCGAAGATATATTCAAGGATTTTGTACATGCACAGGGTTTTGTTGAGGTAATGTATCGCTATGTAAATAATCAGGCATGTAGCGGAAATCAGAACGATGGTTCTAACTTTTTAATGGCCGAAGAGGTAATTTCATCCAATACGGGTATGCTTCCTTTTCGGTTTGATATGGGAAATCAGGAAATGGCAGTTTCAACTGCAGGTTCATTGATTAACAATCCTAATCTTGGTGGTACTGGATTTTTTGACAGACCAGATATGAGCGGTACATCCTGGTCTCAGGCCAATGCTACTTTACGTCCCGGAATTTGGGATGGCTGGCAAGCTATTCGCATTGCCAATATTGTATTGGCAAATATGGATATGATGGTAGGTGCTACCCAAACTGAGAAAAACCTGATAAAAGGACAAGCTTTGTTTTTCAGGGCTTATTTTCATGCAGAAATAATGAAATACTGGGGACGCATTCCTTATGTTGATTTTGTAGTTACCGGTAATGATGGTGACTTTAAACTGCCTCGCCCGGCAACTTATAAGGAATGTGCAATGAAAGCGGATGCCGATTTTGCTGCAGCAGCGGAGTTGTTGCCTTACAGTTGGGATGATTTGAAAAATGACCCTAATGCTATAATGTACACTTTCAAACCTGAGACTTATGGCAATAACCTGATGCGTATTAATAAAGCTATTGTTTATTCCTTCAAAGGTAAAAACTTACTTATGGCAGCAAGTCCGTTGATGAAAAACTCAACATCGAATACCCCTCCTGATACCTACGATTACGATCAGGAATTGTGTGAGATGGCAGCATCCGATTTTGCCAGGGTTATTCAAATGGATCGCGACAATGTAAATAACTTAGGATTGGCTAATGCTGCCAATTACAATCGATTGTTTTATACCGATGCAACTGCTATAGGTCGACTTCAATGGCCGGGAACTGCACTAAACATGGGCAGCGGTGAAGGGGAGTATATTTTCAGTTCATGTACTGCAGGATTAAACTTCACTAAAGCTGCTGCTACTGCCTATATGCCTTATACCAATAAAATCAATCCGATTCGCCCTACACATCGCTTCATTTACAATACTTTTGGTACTGCTAATGGGTTAGCTTGCTCCGAAGATCCAACTTTCAATCCTAACAATCAATTTGTTAATCGTGACCCTCGTTTTTATGTAAACCACATCATTGATGGTGATACCATTATACGTAATTCCGCAGCCAGTACAAAATATAAATATGCACAACTATATACTACAGGCGAATCCCGAAAAGTAAATGCAGTGGAAAACTTTGAAACAGGCTATTTTATTAAAAAATGGGCTGATATTAGTTTTAATAACGTAACTACAAGTGGATTACCTGCTTCTGAAAATGCTGATAAACTAACTGAATTCAACTCATTCAGGATGAATATGCGATTAACAGATGTGTATTTGATGTATGCGGAAGCATTAGCTGCCACTACAAAATATGGTGTAAGTGGAGTTCCAACCTTTAGTCACTTATCCGGGGCTCCATCGGCTATCGAAGTTATCAATATGATTCGTGCCCGATTTAATGTGCCTACAGTTCAAGCAGCTTATTCAAGTATTGATGTTAATATTGAAGGTAATCGCACTAAGTTTATGGATGTAGTGCGTCGAGAACGTTCCATTGAGTTAGCCTATGAAGGACAACGTTACGAGGATATCCGTCGTTGGGTATTGGCACATCTTACAGATTATAAGACGAAATCTGCTATTGATTTCGATCGTAATACTTATACGGAAACTGCTCGTGGAAATTTCCAAAACTCGAACTTTAAAGAAAGAATAATTCGAACCAGAGTATGTGACTATCCAAAGCATTATTGGATACCTTTCACAACAAAGCATACGGAAATGTTTGTGGGTTTTGAACAAAATCCGGGTTGGTAAACTTAATCTATTAAAATTATTAAAAAATAATCACATGAAGTATATAAATAATTTTTTGGTTGTTTTGAGTCTTACAATGGTAAGTCCTGCCCTGATTTTTGCACAATCAGTTCAAAAAAGCACATCAACCATTTCAAAACTTGTGAATGACACAACGAAAGTTGATATCGGTTTTCAAAAAAAATCGAAACGCGACGCGGTATCAGCTTTTGCAACGGTTAAGCCTACCGACAGATTGACTTTTGATGATGCCGAATCTGCCGGAAGTCAGTTGGATGTTTTACTTGGACTTACATCCGGCAATAATATCAGAAATATTGGATCGGCCATGTATGTTATCGATGGCATTCCTGGTCGTGATATTAACTTGCTCAGTGCCACTGAAATTGAAAGTATTACTGTATTAAAGGATCTTAATGCGATCGCACTATATGGCACAGCTGGCAAAAACGGAGTTATCGTAGTGACTACCAAACGTGGCGTAGCATTTAAAAATAACATAAAAGTAAAAATCAATCAGGGCATAAAAAGCCCTGTATCTTATCCAAATTATTTAGGTTCGGCAGAATATATGGAATTGTATAACGAGGCCCGTATAAATGATGGTTTAGCTCCTACTTACGACTCTGTTTCAATTGCAAATACCAAAACGGGTCTTAATCCTTACAGATATCCCGATGTAAGCTTTTATAACGATGATTATTTGAAGCCTTTCACAACACAAACTGCTTTTAGTACCGAATTTAGCGGAGGTAATAAAGATTTGCGATATTTAGTAAATTTGAGTTATAACAATACAGGAACAATTGAAAAAATCAATCCTGGAATAAACAAAGGTACAAACAACTTTAAAGTAAGAGGAAATCTGGATTTTCCGGTTAATAATTGGATAAAGAGTACAGTTGATATTATGGCAAGTGTTATTTCCAAAAAATCAGCACATGCAAGTATTTTAAACGAGGGTACAACATTCCGACCTAATCTTTATGCTCCATTTTTACCCATTTCGTTGGTACGGGATTCGTTGGAAACAGAATTGATATCCATGAAAAAATACAATGATGGCAAACATATCTTAGGTGGATCCGGATCGTATAAAACTGTAGTTCCATTTGGGCAAATTTTTGCAGGTGGATATGTTGATCATACCTATAGATCTACTCAGGTAGCTAATTCGCTGGAGTTTAATTTGTCGAAAATTGCAAAAGGCTTAAGTGCTAAAACTTATATCAGTTTGGACTATTATGACTACTATACGGTGTCTATAAATAATCAATACAATTTCTACGAACCAAAATGGCAAAATAAAATTGAACATAAGGATAGTTTATATGCAGTGGAGTGGCAATCCGATTCGATAAACAAATTAACACCACTTGGTGTGGCAGATTTGAAAGATACGAAAGAGAATGTTTCAACCAAAGATTTTACAATGCGTACTGCTTTTTACGGACAATTAAACTATGCCAGAACATTTGATAATGATCATTCGATAAATGCCATGTTAATTGCTTCTACCAATGCGTCGAAATTCTCTGGTGTTACACAATCAGATGCAAATTCACATGCCTCATTTAATTTGGATTATAGCTTTAAAAATAAATATTATTTAAGCTATAACACTACCTATACATATTCAACCAGATTGGCGGAAGGAAACCGAGGTAAATTTGCTCCTACAGTGGGTTTAGCATATGTGGTTTCTGAAGAAAGTTTTATGAAAAGCTTTGAAGCCATTGATTATTTAAAACTAAGAGGAAGTTGGGGAAGATTAAACACAGAAATTCCTTCTTATTTCTTGTATCAGGATGTGTATGATATTGAAACAGCCGGTTCATTTACATGGAACGATGGTGGAACTCCTTCGCTAAGAAGAACAGTAATTCGGAATGGACGTAACTTAGGACTTGGTCTGGAACAACGCGAAGATATTTCTGCCGGTTTCGAAGCCTCAATTTTTAAATCATTAGCAGTTGAAATGAACTTCTTCCAAACCGACCGCAGTGGATTTGTATCGCAGGATGCTACTTTCTATCCTTCGTTTTATGCCGATTTTGCGCCCTATATCAATAGCGAACGTAACCGTTACAAAGGCTTCGAATTGGGTGTAAACTATGGAAAGAAAATCGGAGATATAAGTATGAATGTTGGTGGTAATTTTGTTTATTCGGTTTCGGAAAGAATTGAAGTAGATCAGTTAGAACCCGAGTATGCGTATCAAAACCTTATTGGTGAATCATTAGGTCGCATAAGCGGTTTAAAATACGAACGATTTTATAACAAAGAAGATTTTAATCCGAATGGTACATTGGTTGCCGGATTAGCTGTTCCTGCATTCGGAGCTGTAAAACCAGGCGATTTAAAATACGATGATAAAAATGGTGATAACATAATTGATACCAAAGACAATCACACCATCGGCAACAATGCTTTCCCTTACAGTTTCAATGTTAACTTATTACTCAAATACAAAGGACTTAGTCTGTTTGTTTTAGGAAAAGGTCAAACCGGCGCCGAAACTACCCGTAGCAGTAATTACTATTGGGTGAAAGGAAATGATAAATATTCTGAAGTGGTGCGCGGTCGTTGGACAGAGGCTACTGCTGCCACTGCTACCTATCCACGCTTAACAACCGGTTCAGGAAGTAATAACTACCGTACATCTACATTCTGGCTTTACGACAAATCGTATTTTGATATTCGTAGAATTCAGTTAACTTATGAATTTGACGAGAAAGTTTGCAAAAGCATAGGTATGAAAGACCTGAGCGTAAATATTGCTGGCTCTGATCTGTTGACTTTTGCTCCAAACAAAGACATTTTGGAACTCAATGTAGGTGGTAACCCACAATTCAGAAACGTAACCCTTGGTCTGAAATTTACCTTATAATTTTAAAAAATGACAAAGATGAAAAATAGATATAAATTTTTAGCCCTTGCTTCGTTCATACTTGTGTTTAGCTCATGCGATAATATATTTGAACCATTGAACGAAAATTTAATTAATGAGTCTTATGCAACTACCGACCCTGCAAGTGCCGAAGGTATGATGCTAAATGCTTATGCCAATGTGGTTAGTCAGTACACTTTTACTGATGCTGCTACCGACGATGCTGTACACAATCAATTAACAAATGGTTACCGCCGCATGGCAACCGGAGAACTCACAGCCATATACAACCCACTTAGTCGTTGGAACTTGTATAGTAATGTGTTTTACGTAAATAAGTTTTTAACCGTCGTTGATAAAATTGTTTGGATGACTGATCCAAAAGGGTATTCCATTCAAAATGAATTGTTCAAAAAACGCTTGCGTGGCGAAGCATTAGCTTTGCGTGCATTACATCATGCGTATATTCTGGAGAATTTTGCCGGAAAAGACAATAGTGGTATTTTAATGGGAATTCCTTATTACACTGAATTTATTGAACCGACAGGTGATTTCAATGTACCCCGTCTGACTTTAGATAGTACTGTCAAAAGTATTCAGAAAGATTATGAAGCTGCCATCAAGCTGCTTCCATTTATTTACTCTGACAAAGCGACCGACATTCCTGTAAAAGACAAAGCGCTGCCTTACACCGGCTCCAATTGGAAAAATGACTCCACAGCCTATTTAGCAAGTCTTCCTTACAAAGGTACAAACTGGAAAAAAGACTCAGCTTACTATATGACAAATTACAATGCTGCTTATACAATTGTTAATAGCACGAAATTTAATTTACGCTTAAATGGTAAAATAGTACGTGCGTTACAAGCCCGTTTGAAACTTTTCGCCTCGAGCAAAGCGTTTTTAAACAGCATTGATGGTTATAAAGAAGCTGCTAATTATGCTACCGAAGTATTGAAAGGCTATACAATTGCTCCTGATGGAGTTGAATTTTATAATGCCGATGCTGACAATGTAAATCCTGAATTTCTGTGGCGTAGAACTGTTTCTTTAAATTCAACACAGGAAGCAAATAATTTTCCACCCACATTACAGGGAAAAGGTAATATCAATCCAACCCAAAATCTGGTGGATGCATTTTACATGAAAGATGGTTACCCGATTGGAATGTCGCCAACCAATGTGTATAATCAACAAACCCCATATCTCAACAGAGATGCCCGTTTGGATAAATATATTTTGCGAAATGGAGGAACAATTGGATCAGTTGTAATTAATACTACGGCAACTGATTTGAAGAATGGTGTAAACGCTGTTCCCGAACAATCAACTCGTACGGGTTATTACCTTAAAAAGTTATTACGTCCGGATGTTATTATTCCTGCTTCAGGTACTCCAACTACCAAAAATCACTTTGAAGCGTTGATTCGTTATACTGAGTTGTTTTTGATATTGGCTGAAGCACAAAATGAGATTGGTGGACCGCTTCACAAAGAAGGTACCAGTACATTATCTGCCAAAGATATTTTACGTCTTATTCGCAAAAGAGCCATGGCAATAAATACCGACCCTTATCTGGATGGCATTACCGATCAGGAGAAAATGCGTACTTTAATTCAAAACGAGCGTCGCCTGGAACTTTGCTTCGAGGGCTTCCGCTTCTTCGATTTACGTCGTTGGGGATTACCACTGAACGAAAGTGTTAAAGGATTATACGATGATAATACTGGCGCCGGTTATAAGTTAATAGATGTTGAAGTAAGAGCTTTTGATGAGGAAAAAAACCGATATTTGCCATTGCCTTACAACGAAATTCGTAAGTACTCTAAATTAACTCAAAATGCGGGTTGGTAATTGTTTGAATTAATAATTAAAAATTAAAAATTAAATCTCATGAATATTCAAAAAATAAAACTAATGCTGTCTGTTGCTCTGGTGTTTTTGCTTATGACAGCTTGCGAAAATCAACCAATTGAGTTCGACGATTTTAAAACAACAACTTGCTATTTTCCGTATCAGTCGCCAGCCCGTACCATCATTTTGGGTAAATATGATGAAGGTTTCAATGATAACGACAATCTGCGTCAGTTCGAAATTGGAGTTACAATGACGGGAGTTTATGAAAATAAAATGGATAGAAAGGTGTATTTTGAATTAGATACCGCTCTGCTTTCTAATATCGCGAATTCTAAGTATCTGCCTGTTAATCAATACACTATTGTAACAACAAGTCCTGTAACTATACCTAAAGGCGATATTAAAGGGCGTATTCTGGTAAAATTAACGGATGCATTTTTCAACGATCCAAAAAATGTAAGTGCATTTTATACTGCTACAGGTGTAATCTGCAATTATTCTATTCCACTTAAAATCACCAAAGTTGAAGGTCTGGATAGTATTTTAGTCGGTAAAGCACTTGTTGCAAATCCTAAACGTACGGTGGCTACAGATTGGTCAATTTTACCAAAAGACTATACGCTTTTCGGGGTAAAATACATCAATAAGTATCATGGTTTTTATTTGAGACGTGGTGCCGATAAATTGACAAATACACTTACTAACGTTGTTGCTGGTACAAAAACGTATAGAACAACCTTTGTTGAAGGCAATGAGGTAGTTAAAGCTCAAACAGTTAGTCTGGATACTATTGCCGTACCAAGTATTATACGCAGATTTAATTTACCAGATGGTGGAGCATTGAATCTTAGAATTGTTTTTGCAGCTGATAATACTTGTAAAGTTATCAATAATGCTAC
>JBILFS010000386.1:0-2860 GCA_044351455.1 Paludibacter sp.
AACCTCCGTTAAACTGTCCGTTAGCCAAGCCATTTCCGAAATATCCCAACCGATCGGCTTTAGCCAGGTAATAAGGAACTGTGGTTTGACTTGCACCTTTCCACTCAAAAGCACCAATCTGTCCTGTCTTATTGGTTCTGTACACATAATTAAAAGGATCTGTCCAGTAAAGATATTGATTATCAACAGTTCCTGTGATAAAAGCATGCGAAGCACCGGCATCGGCATTGTTAACAACTACAGTTTCACTATTTTGATTTACCATATCAATTCGTCTGATTTTACTATCACCAGCCTTTCCGGTCAGTTCGGCAGGATTCAGTGAAACATGGGTACCTGCATCAAAAATAAACAATTGATTTGAATGAGCTTTAATTGTAAAAGGATGAATTCCGGAGGAAATACCGGTTGAAAAACCAGTTTCGAGGCCATTATCAAAAATCCGCTGACGGTGGATATTGCCATTTTTAAGTGCCATCAGCATACTTCTGCTTTTTACATCCTTCACGAAAATTTTCTTTTGGATATTATAAACTGAATCGCCCACGGTAATTTTCAGATAGACTGTTTCCGGATTATTCTTTTTTGTAAAAAATACATTCAGTTCTTTGTCATCCGATTTCATTTGTGTATCCAGGTCGGTACTGACTGCATTAGCAGGGAAAGTCCAATCGTATGTAACAGTTTTAGCATAAGGATTATAAACCAGAACGCTGAATTTTGCAGCAGTAAAATAGCTGACTGTATCTGTTCCACTTCCGACATAAATAGATGGAATGGTATCGTAAACGGTTATCTGTTGGGTCTTTACATAATTTTTGTTAGAATCAGCCATCAGTGTGATGGTGTAAATTCCGGGTTTTTTATAAATATATGAAGTATTCTTAACCACAGAAAAACCTCCATCGCCGAAAGTCCAGTTCCACGATTCCGCTTCTTCAACAGTCGCATTTGTAAAAGTAACTTTCTGACCGGCCTTTGGGCTCTCCGGACTAAATGTAAACTCTGGTTGAATAGGATTGCAACTATACAATGCTGATAAAACTACACTTAAGACAGAAAACTTTAATAGTAACTTCTTCATGGATAATTATTTATGCTTTAATTTTTTTGCTAATATTTTTGAACTGCAAATATAATGAATAAATGCCAATTCCTGCTTATCAGATTATCCTTTTATTGTTAATAAATGATATTGATTGAATTCAAACCGGCATTGCTATTTTTTTTGTAATTTTGCATGCTCATCTTTAAATAAACTGAATGAATTCAGCAGCACCGAACAGACTTGGTACAGAAAAAATATCGAAATTAATCCTGGAATATTCCGTTCCTTCCATTGTAGGTACTGTTGTTATGTCGGTTTATAACATCGTCGACAGGATATTCATTGGTCAGGGCGTAGGTGCTTTAGCAATCTCAGGTCTCGCGCTTACTTTCCCTTTTATGATATTACTCATGGCCTTTGGCATGCTCATCGGTGCCGGTGCTTCTTCCAGGATTTCCATCACACTGGGTGAAAATAATGTCCCAAGGGCTGAAAAAATACTGGGCAATGCCATGACCCTCTCGTTTATCATTTCCGGTGGAGTTTCATTGATTACATTTATTTTCATGGGAGATCTGCTTCGCTTTTTCGGAGGTACCGAACAAACGATTGTTTATGCAGAGACTTACATGAGAATCATAGTGCCCTTCGCAATTCTTTCTGCCGTAAATTTTGGATTCAACAACATTCTCAGGGCTTCAGGATTTCCACGTGAAGCCATGTATACCATGATTTTGGGTGCTATTGCCAATGTATTGCTGGATGCTTTGTTCATCCTGGTTTTCAAATGGGGCATTGAAGGCGCTGCCTGGGCAACAATTATCTCCTATGGCATTTCATGTTATTGGGTACTGAGTCATTTCTTCAGAAAAAATGCAACTTTAAAATTCCACAAAGAAAATTTCAGGCTGGAGAAGGACATCGTAAAATCAATTCTGAATATAGGTCTCTCTCCATTCAGCATGCAATTGGCTACCAGTCTGGTTTTGGTAATTATCAACAGCACTTTACTAAAATACGGAGGCGATCTCGCCATTGGTGCTTATGGCATTATCAACAGCTTGATTATTCTTGTTGTGATGGTGGTACTGGGATTAAATCAGGGAACTCAACCCATTGTTGGCTATAACTTTGGTGCTAAAAAATACGACAGAATGTTTAAAACGCTTAAATACTCTATCGGAATTGCTACATTGCTAACTACCGCCGGTTTTCTTTTCGGGATTTTCAATGCTGAGTTTTCAGTCCGATTTTTTACGAAAGATGAGGCCCTGATCAAAATTGCATCCAATGCGCTCAGTTTAAGCATCATCATGTTTCCGGTTGTAGGATTTCAGATTGTAATCAGTAACTTCTTTCAATCTATCGGGAAAGCCAAACTGTCGATTTTTCTGAGTCTCACACGGCAGTTTATCTTTTTGATACCCTCCATGTTGATATTGCCTCATTTCTTTCAGTTGAATGGCGCCTGGTTGGCAACCCCGGTTTCAGATCTGCTGGCAGCCATTGTTGCAGCCATTACCATGTTTATCTTCTACAGAAATTTCAAACGGCCTTGAAGCTCATATCCAAACCTTTAACAGAATGTGTTAAGGCTCCTACAGAGATGTAATCCACACCGCATTCAGCATAATCACGGAGTGTATCCATGGTAATTCCTCCCGATGATTCTGTCTCAAAACGGCCATTGATGATTTTCACGGCTTTAGCAGTGTCTTCCACACTGAAATTATCAAGCATTATTCTGTCAACCTGACCGGTTTCGAGCACCTGATTTAATTCGTCGAAGTTACGAACCTCAATTTCAATCTT
>JBILFS010000387.1:0-2852 GCA_044351455.1 Paludibacter sp.
ATTGATGACCGGCAGGGGTTTACCTGTTTTTTTGATATATTGCTGAAAAACCTCCTTTGCCTTCGCATATTTCGCATTGGCTTTCAGAATTTTGCCATATTTAATCAAATTGTCAGGATTGCTTTTTCTGTGTTGAACCACCCTGGCATACCATATTTCAGCATCTTCATACTGATTCATATTGGCATAACAGTTGGCCAGATTCTCCATATCCTGCAAATAAGGTTTATCAACATCAGCTAAATCCAAATAAATTCCTGCAGCTTTAGAATATTGAAATTCTCTGTAAAGACGATTAGCTCTGTCGCGCACATCCGGTTGATCCTGAGCAAAGCCGATCTGGTTATTGAATCCCAAAAGGATAAAAAGCATTATATTAAAAGAAATCTGCTTCATACGATAATCAATTTAAAAAAATCTGGGACTCAAAATTCTCTTCGATTTCTTTCTTAAAAGATACCCGAGTGTTATTTCATGCGTACCCCGCTGATAGGGCATTAATCCGTTTAACATATAATCATACGAATAACCGATTCTGTATTGATCATCCCAAACAAACTGAACAATACCTGCAACCGCATTGAAATCAGATAAAGTCTGATTTTCACGGTATTGCTTTTCCCAGAGATAAATACCTGTTCTGTAAGACGCTCCTAACCAGAAATTTTTACCGAAAATAAACATGGCATTGAGATCGATCACCGATGGTCCGTGAAAATCCTCTTTCCACAAAATTCCGGGACGTAAACGGGTAAACTCATTTAAATTAAAAAATCCTCCGGTTTGAAAATAATAATGACTTCTTCTGACAATATTGACGACCGTATCTTTTATCCAGAAATTCTGATAATCTGCACCTGATAATAAATCCAGGGTTGATAATCCCACATACCATTTGGGAGAAGTATAGTACAATCCTGCTCTGACATTCGGAAGAAATTCCGCAGCCATTGCTGAGGCAACAGGATCGGCGGTATTGTTTGGTTTCAGTATTGAGCCATCAATGGCATACTGTGTAATCCCGGCGGCTAATCCGAATGAAAGTCTACGCGTATCAGCTTCATCCAAACGAATTCTGTAGGCATAATTGGCATAGAATGAAGTTGCTGATTGAGGTCCCAGATTATCACTGGTAACCTGAAAACCTAATCCTACATTGCCATTCTGATTATTCATTAATCCATCTGCTGAAATTTGAAAGGTTGTTGGTGCCCCATCCATGCCCATCCATTGCATCCTGTGAGAAGTTTGCACATACCATTCTTCTTTATTGCCTGCATAAGCAGGGTTGACAGCAATGGAATTAAAAATATATTGGGTAAACTGAATATTCTGCTGGGATTTTAACGACCCGCAAAACACACTCAGCATGAAAATCAGAATCAGACATTTAAAATTGGAAATAATCTTCATTCAATATTTATTATACGATTCAATTATTAGTATTTTTAATCTCTTTTTAATAAAACCCAACCATTATATACAGATGATTTTCCTCTTTTTTCGAGCTTTATCACATAATAATAGGTTCCTTCATTCAAATCCGAGCCATCCCAGTCATTCGCATAACTATTACTTTTATAGACTTCATTCCCCCAACGGTTATAAATGATAATTTCTGCTTTGTTATAACTGTCCAGTCCTGATATTTCAAATACATCATTAAAACCATCACCGTTTGGAGTGAAAACATTCGGAATAATCAATTGATTATCAACAACTGTAACATCAACTCTTGTAACAGCGGAAGTAAATCCGTCTATATCTTTTACAATATAGGTGAAGAAATCGTTACCTACATAACTATCATTGGGTAAATAGGTAATCGTTCCATCATCATTAACGGTTACTGTTCCGTTTTGAGGCCCTGTAATAACATAAACCGACGAAGGATCAAGAGCAGAACCGGCTGCTTTATCATTGTCTAACACCGGAATAACCACCTCAATATCCATTTTGGTTGTTGCTAAATCATTCACAGCCATCGGATCCTGATCGACAATGGTAATAACCGGATTATCGTCAAATGCTGTAGCACCGGAAATATCCCGAATCAGATTTCCAACTGGGTCAAAACAGGTCACAAATGCACTATTGATAATAGTTCCGTTCAGGATATCAGCAGCTGTTACCAAATACTTACCTTCATAAGTCCAGCTTTCACCCACATCCAGTTTGTTATTGCTATTGAGATCACCACTTAGATATGATGGCACAAAATTCAGTTTGGGATCGGTGATAACGGGTTGTGAAAGTGTAACATTCCCAATATTGGTAACAGTAAATCCATACACTACTTCATCCCCTTTTCGGTATAACTGATTGCTGATAACTCTTTTCACCAAACTAACTCTACCGGCCTGATTGATCAGTATCACGGTTGGAATATTATTGTTAATTGCACTTCCTGAAATATCACTAAATTCTGCGCCTGATGGTCCTTTGGCTGTAACAGTAGCTGTATTTGACACATAACCGGCATCAATATCTGCTTGTGTAACGATATAAGTGGCAGTATAAGACCAGCTTTCACCCACATCCAGTTTACCATTGGCATCAACTCCCGTTTTTACAATTAAATCATTAATCTTATCATCAGTCAAAACAATATTCGTCAAAGTAATGGTTCCGGTATTTGTAACAGTAAAAGTATAATTGATAACACTTCCTAAAGTATAAGATTTATTCCCGGTTACTTTTTTAACAAGAGCAATTTTCCCGAGTTGGGCAACCTGCGTAATTGTCGGATTATCATTCAAAGTTGTTGAACCCGACATATCAGAGAGCGGATTTAACAATGGATCTCTCGCATAAACTGACGCAGAATTGACAACCCGTCCTGAGTCGACTTC
>JBILFS010000388.1:0-2851 GCA_044351455.1 Paludibacter sp.
CACATCAACCTGTGCTCCTTTTGCAATTTGCGACAAAAGCCGGTTATATGGTTCAGTCGGACCTGCAAAAATTGGAATTTTTTGCGACTTTACCAGGGTGTTAAATACGTCAATCATGGGTACACCAGTCCACATCGCCTGACTTGGAACCAGGCGAACTGTAGGATTTAGCGTATCCAGTCGGGTAGAAAGTTGTTTTTGATAGATAACTTCAGGTCCGTTATCAGACACATTTCCTACACCATCAAAACTTCTTCCCAGCATATTAGGTGAAAAACCAATGGTCATAGGCATTTCGAGCATTCTGATTTTTGTGCGGGTACTTAAGCCCTGTGTGCCGTTATAAACCTGAAAAGTGGTTGAATCTTCGCTGATATTAATCGCTTTGGCAAAAGAAATACTCTGGCCGGTTTCGGCATTAATTAATTCAACGATATGATTCAGAGCAACTCCCGGATCTCCTTCAACAGAAATAAGAGCTTTGCCAATTTTACTGATTTTATTTATTTCTTTACGTAACATATTATCTCTTATTTTTGATGAATAAACTGATACATTTTTTCCGGAAGTTGTGCTATTTCTTCATCCGATTTAGCAGAAACATTCCAGTCTCTCCACCACTGTCTTAAATCATCAAATTTTGATTTGATAAACAATTTAAATTCATCGTCTTCTTTTTTATCCTGAATAAAATGTATGTTGTTCTCAATCAATGTCTGAACACTACTGTTGATAATTTCAAGGCGGTCAGGACGCGTACAGGCATCTAAATGGTGAAATGCATTTTGTTGAAGCACGCAAAAGTCAATGGTTTGTCCTTTTTGGAAAAGAATATATTTGTCGATTGGCACCTTTTTAAGTCCGATTGTACTGATGGTTTGGTCGATGCCGTTTGCTTCATTCAGTGTCGATAAAATTGTGTTTCTATCTTCCCTTGAGATAAAACTATCGTAAACAGAAGTTGTATAAACCAATGGGTCGATGGCCGGATATTTTTTCGCATCGGCTCTGTCTTGCGACAAGCCCCAGAATCCACCCGTTGAGTCCATTGTTGCCTGTGTTACCGGCTCCTGAAAGTTACCACCAGCTGGTGAAACAGTTCCGATAAATGTTAACGAACCACCTGTTTTAGCATCCGCACCGGCACGTTGGTACATCCCTTTAATCTGATCCGGGATATCCATTGGGAAAGCTTCAGGACCGGGAATATCACCCTGACGGCCACTACGCTCGCGCAATGCCTGTGCCCAGCGTGATGTGGAGTCGGCAAGCATGATAACATTAAAGCCCTGATAACGATAGTATTCGCCTACAGTTAATGCAATAAAAACACTCGCCTCACGGGCCGCAACCGGCATCGAACTCGTATTTCCGAAAATACACATGCGGTTCATCAACGATTCGCCTGTTGATGGATCTTCCAGTTCTGCAAAATCTTTGAAAACCTCTACCGCCTCGCCCGCACGTTCACCACAAGCGGCCATTACAATAATATCTGCAAGGGCATATTTACAAAGCGCATGTTGCAATACAGTTTTTCCGGCACCAAAAGGACCGGGATTTCCGACCGTACCACCATATGCAACCGGAGCAAGCAAATCAATAATTCGCACGCCGGTTGAAATAGTTTTTGTGGGAATAGTACGTTCTTTAAAAGGAATCGGACTTTTTACTGCCTGACGGAAAACCAGTTTTAAATCGTGCGTATTACCAGGTTCATCTTTAATCACTGCAATCACCTGCGTAATATTGACTGATTTCTTCTCAATGATACTTTCAATTGTACACTTACCAAAACCGAAAGGAACTAATATTTTATGTTCAAATCTACCCTCGGGAACAGATCCAATGGTGTCACCACCTTTTACAACATCACCTTTTTTCAGGAGGGGAGTAAATTCCCAGAGTTTTTCTTCATCCAAAGCAGGAGCTTTCATTCCCGGACGCAAATATGCATCTTCCTTACTCAAAGTGTAAAGGGCATTTTGCAAACCATCCCAAACACTGGTGAGCAAACCAGGACCCAGAAGTACAGAAAGCGGAGTTCCGGTAAATTCAACTTCATCACCAATTTTCGCTCCGGTAAGATCTTCGAAAACCTGCATTTCAACTATGACTGAATCCTTTCCGGCTTTGTCAGGTTTAATTTGCAAAACTTCAGACTGAAGAAATTTACCTTCCACCGAAATTTGCGCCGTTTCTCCCATAATTACTTCATCGAAGGAACGCACCTGAACCAAAGAATCCTGTATTGCGATAAGTTTTCCTTTTCGATTTTTTAGTTTTTCCAGCATATATTAAATTTTAATTTTAAATCAGTTGCCCCTTATTTTGAGTCACTGCGATTTACAGTTTTTTGTTAAAATATTGAAATATCTTTTGCTAAACATGACTCAAATTTGTAATAATTACAATTTACAAAATAAGTTATTGATATTGCAAAATAAGTTTTTGTAATAATGTTACGTTATATCTGATTGATATATAGATCTTTATGAGTATAATAATAACAATATTGCATGAAAATTTTGACGGTTACAAAGGTAATATTTTTTTTATATTTGAAGTTCATTCAATGTTAAAAAGTAAGAATCAATGTAATTTAGAAACCAATACTTTATGTTTCTCAGAGTCAATGTTGGATTAGTGTAATTTGAAGGCGTTATGTTTTAATTAATTGAAGTTTAATTGGTTTTTCTGACTGAAATTGTTAAAAATTTTAAAGCAAAGTTACTCAGGATAGAATCTGCTGCTAAAATCGCATAAAAAACTTTATCTTTGCAGGAGGATATTTTTTATCCTTGAATTTATGATGAAGATTAAAAAGGGAAAATGGTCGCAGTTTCTGCAT
>JBILFS010000389.1:0-2849 GCA_044351455.1 Paludibacter sp.
GTACGATTTGTAACCGGGAATTGCTATCGGGTTCTGCAGTGAAATTTATAGCGACTGCAACCATTGGATACGATCATATTGATACGGATTATTGTGATTCAATTGGCATAAAATGGACAAACGCTCCGGGGTGTAATTCCAAATCAGTAGAGCAATACATTGCCTCTGTATTAATGGTGTTGGCTGAAAGAAACGAGTGGACGCTAAGCGACAAAACGATTGGTGTGGTTGGAGTTGGAAATGTGGGAAGTAAAGTTGCCCGAATTGCCGAAATATTTGGCATGAAGGTACTTTTGAATGACCCACCACGGGAAAGGGCAGAAGGAAAGGAGAAGTTTGTAAGCCTGGAAACTATTCAGCATGAAGCGGATATCATCACTTTGCATGTACCTTTGAATATGAAGGGAGAAGATGCAACCTATCATTTAGGGGATGATTCGTTTTTCTCAAAGCTCATCAGGAAGCCGGTATTGATAAATTCTTGTCGCGGTGAAGTCACTGAAACAGAAGCGGTAAAGAAAGCTCTGAAAGCTGAAATTATATCAGCTTTTGTATGTGATTGTTGGGAAAATGAACCGGATTTGGACCTGGATTTATTGGCACTCACTGAGATTGCAACACCTCATATCGCAGGATATTCGAAAGACGGAAAGGCGACAGGAACTTTGATGAGTGTGCAGGCCATCAGTAGTTTTTTTGACTTAGGACTTGAAAACTGGCGACCAACAGGTATTGAAAAACCTGTTGAGCCTGTTTTTGAAATAGATGGGAGTGGTTTAACCGAACAACAAATTATTTCAAAAGCCATTTTACATACTTACGATATACGCAACGATGACAGGGATTTCAGGAAAGATATTGCTTTGTTTGAACAATTACGAGGTGATTATCCAACGAGAAGGGAGTTTCCGGCATTTACGGTAAAAGCCCGAGATGTAGAAGGAAAAACAATAGAAAAACTGAAACAATTGGGATTAAATATTTGTTGAACCACATAGTCACATAGATCACATAAGATGACACAAAAAGAAGTTAATCAGCTTAGTTATCATATTATTGGCTTTGCAATTGAAGTTCACAAAGAGTTGGGTCCTGGTTTATTGGAAAGTATTTACGAAAAATGTTTGGCTCATTTACTGATTCAGAATGGTTATAAAGTATCAAGACAACAATCTGTCCCATTATATTTTAGAGGTTTAGAAATGGATTGTGAACTTAGATATGATTTATTAGTAAATGATTTGATAATTATTGAGTTGAAAACTGTTGAGGAGCTAATGCCAATACATGAAGCTCAATTACTCACCTATTTAAAACTTTTAAAGAAACCAAAAGGTATTCTTATCAATTTTAATTGTACCAATATCTTTAAAGAAGGACAACGTACATTTGTTACAGAATTTTTTCGCGAGTTGCCAAAATGAGAAATTTAACCACATATGCATATAGGTAATTTAGAAAAGATATTTAACTTATTTTTTAAAACTTATGTGTTCTATGTGCCTATGTGGTTTAAAAATTATAAAAAATAAAAAATAAATTATTAATAAAACATAGATATATCAGAACCTAATGTGTTCTATGTGCCTATGTGGTTCAAAAAAAAAAGTATGAAACAAAAAGCAGACATTGGATTAATCGGTTTGGCCGTAATGGGCGAAAACCTGGTACTAAACATGGAAAGCAAAGGCTTTACCGTAGGAGTTTACAATCGTTCAGTTGAAAAAGTGGACAAATTTATGGCTGGTCGCGGTGCGGGCAAGAACTTTATCGGCGCACATTCAGTGAAAGAATTATGCGATTCTCTGGAAAAGCCACGCAAAGTAATGATGCTGGTAAAAGCGGGTCAGGCTGTGGATGATTTTATCGAACAATTGATTCCACATCTGGAAGCAGGAGACATCATCATTGATGGAGGGAACACCCACTTCCCTGACACCATTCGTCGCACAAAATATGTAGAGAGCAAAGGCTTACTTTTCATAGGAACCGGCGTTTCCGGTGGTGAAGAAGGAGCTTTGTTGGGCCCATCCATTATGCCTGGTGGTTCACCTGCCGCATGGCCTGTAGTAAAACCTATTCTTCAGGCTATTTCTGCCAAAGTTGAGGGAGATGTGCCTTGTTGCGACTGGGTCGGAGAAGGCGGTGCCGGACATTTTGTAAAAATGGTGCACAATGGCATCGAATATGGCGACATGCAGATTATCAATGAAGCTTATCAGGTTATGAAAGATTTACTTGGGATGAGTGCCGATGAGATGCATGAAGTATTTAAAGTTTGGAATGAAGGCGATCTGGACTCCTATCTGATTGAAATCACCCGTGATATTTTAGCTGTAAAAGATGAAGATGGCAGTCCGCTTGTTGATAAAATTCTTGACACAGCAGGACAAAAAGGAACTGGTAAATGGACAGGTGTATCAGCATTGGATTTAGGCGTTCCATTGACATTAATCGGAGAATCGGTATTTGCCCGTTGTTTATCTTCACAAAAAGATTTGCGTGTACAGGCTTCGAAAGTAATCAGTGGTCCTGCAATCAATTTTACCGGAGATAAAAAACAAATGATTGATGATTTGAAAGATGCACTATTCGGAGCAAAAATCATCTCCTATGCCCAGGGCTATCAACTGATGCGTGAAGCAGCCAAAGAATACAAATGGAATCTGAATAATGGAGGAATTGCTTTGATGTGGAGAGGTGGATGTATTATCCGCTCCGTATTTTTAGGAGACATCAAAAAAGCATTTGACAAAAATCCTGATTTAGAGAACCTGTTACTCGATCCTCATTTCAGGGAAATTGTAGTAAAAGCCCAGGCAGGATGGCGTCGCGTTTGCGCTGCAGCA
>JBILFS010000390.1:0-2841 GCA_044351455.1 Paludibacter sp.
ACTGAAAGAAGTTAACTGGTCGGTTGGTGCTGAATATATTTATAATAATCAGTTTGCTATCAGGGCAGGTTATTATAATGAAGATTTAACAAAAGGAGCCAGAAAGTATTTTACTGCAGGTGCGGGTTTTAAACTGAATGTATTTCAGTTGGATGCCTCTTATGTTATTTCTGTAGCCCAGAACAATCCCCTGGATCAGACTT
Source organism: Paludibacter sp. (assembly GCA_044351455.1). GTDB lineage: Bacteria > Bacteroidota > Bacteroidia > Bacteroidales > Paludibacteraceae > Paludibacter. The sequence continues at coordinate 204 of JBILFS010000390.1, forward strand.
TAAGATTTTCTCTTTCTTTCGATTTATTTGGTTTGCAAAATCTGATGCGCTAATTGGATATGAAGTTCAGGGTAGGTTTTGGCTATGATGTTCACGCTTTTGCCGAATCACGAGACTTGTGGCTGGGCGGAATTAAAGTACCTCATTTCAAAGGTTTATTGGGTCATTCAGATGCTGATGTACTTATTCATGCATTATGTGATGCGTTATTAGGTGCAGCCAATCTCCGGGATATCGGGTTTCATTTTCCGGATAATTCGCAGGAATTTAAAAATATTGATAGTAAAATCTTACTGCGTAAAACAATGAGTTTGCTGAGGGAAAAGGGCTACGAGTTTGGAAATGCAGATTGTACGGTAGTGGCTGAACAACCCAAACTAAATCCTCATATTCCTGATATGATAGTTTGTCTGGCTGATGTGATGGGAGTTAGTGTAGAAGATATTTCAATAAAAGCAACTACTTCAGAAAAACTTGGATTTACCGGCAGACAGGAAGGTATGGCAGCGTATGCGTCTGTGCTTATTTTTAAGTCATGATGTGAAAAGAATTTAGATGTACGTGAGATAACATTCGTGTTTTAACAAATTTGAAAACCTGTCAGTATTTTACCGACAGGTTTTTTTGCAAAAAGTAAATATTTTCATTTTTTGCGGTTTTGCATGTTTTTTTTGTGAAAATCTTTATTTTCTTTGACGGATTTGATGTATTTTTGTCGACTGTTTGTTTAATTTATTAATTTCTTAGCTATGCTTGTAAAAACGTTTGGAGCTGCTGTGCATGGTATCACAGCTACTGTTGTAACCATTGAAGTAAATGTAAGTCAGGGTATCAGATTTATGATTGTGGGTTTACCCGATAATGCAATTAGAGAAAGTCATGAAAGGATTGCGTCTGCCTTATCATTTTCCGGCAAAAGAATTCCAAGAATGCAGGTTGTTATCAATATGGCACCTGCTGATATCAGAAAAGAAGGAACTGCATATGACTTGCCCCTGGCGATGGGGATATTGGCAGCATCTTCACAGGTAAAAGAGAGTAAATTAGCTGAGTATATGCTAATGGGTGAATTATCTTTGGATGGTGGTCTTAAACCTATCAAAGGAGTTTTGCCCATAGCAATTAAAGCGAGAGAAAATGGATTTAAAGGAATCATTCTTCCTGCTTTAAATGCTGTTGAAGCATCTGTAGTAACCGGATTACAGGTTTATGGTGTGGATCATATTGAAGATGTTATTGCATTTTTAAATGATGAAAAGCAATTAATACCTTTGATGACAGATATGTTGAATCCGGTGCAGGATAATAATCTTCATTTTGATTTTGATTTTTCAGATGTGAAAGGTCAGGAGAATGTAAAACGTGCTTTGGAAGTTGCAGCGGCAGGTTCTCACAATATAATTTTAGTCGGACCTCCGGGAGCAGGAAAATCAATGATGGCCAAAAGATTGCCAACGGTATTACCCCCTCTGACACCTGATGAAGCATTGGAAACAACCAAAATTCATTCTGTTGCAGGGAATATGCCGGGTGGAACATCTCTGGTTTTTAACAGACCATTCAGAAGTCCGCACCACACAATTTCAGATGTGGCATTGGTTGGGGGAGGAGCATATCCTCAACCCGGTGAGATTTCACTGGCACATAACGGAGTTTTATTTCTGGATGAACTTCCTGAATTTAAAAGATCGGTTTTGGAGGTAATGCGACAACCGCTGGAGGATAGAAAAATTGCAATTTCGAGATCCAGATTTTCTGTCGAATATCCGGCAAGTTTTATGCTTGTGGCTTCTATGAATCCATGTCCATGTGGTTATTATAACCATCCGGAGAAAAACTGTGTTTGTGGTGCCGGCATCGTTCAGAAATATTTGAGCCGGATTTCAGGTCCTTTACTCGACAGAATTGATATACATATTGAAATCGTTCCTGTTCCTTTTGAAAAATTAGCTGAATTGAGAGATGCTGAGAAAAGCGCAAACATCAGAGATAGGGTTATTAAAGCAAGGGAGTTGCAGGAAAAAAGATTTGAAAAATACAATGGCATATATTGTAATGCTCAGATGACAAGTCGGTTGTTGAGAAAATACGCTCAACCGGATAAATCAGGAAGTGAAATATTGAAAAATGCCATGCAAAGATTGAATTTATCAGCCAGGGCGTACGACAGAATTTTGAAGGTTTCAAGAACAATTGCTGATCTCGAAGGTTCTGAAAATGTGCTGGCTCATCATATTGCAGAAGCAATTAATTATCGAAATCTTGACAGGGAAGGCTGGGCAGGATAAAAAGAATAAAAAATGAAATATTTTATTATTGCAGGAGAAGCATCAGGAGATTTACACGCTGCTTCACTGATGGAAGAACTTAAATTAAAAGATAAGAATGCCGAATTTGGATATTTCGGTGGCGAAATGATGATTCAACATGGTGGTAAACGCTATAAACATTTCAGTGAAATGGCTTTTATGGGTTTTTGGAATGTGTTGAAAAATATCGATAAAGTAAGAGCAAATTTTATTGATTGTGAGAATGCTATAAAAGAGTTCAAACCTGATTTGGTAATTCTGGTTGATTATCCGGGATTTAATCTCAGAATGGCAAAATTTGTTAAGAAGAAGATTCATATACCTGTTTA
>JBILFS010000029.1:0-10551 GCA_044351455.1 Paludibacter sp.
TAAGGGATCACAAAAGTTTTCATGGAAAATCCGGTTGTTTCACTGAGTTGGATTATTGACAGCTCAAAATTAAGATTATTAGTTTTAAAAATAAATTATATTAGAATAATAACAATAAAACACAATAGCTAAAAAATTGGATATAAGTTATTTCACAAGAAAAACTTTTGTGATCCCTTAGTCTTCCTTTTGTGCCTTTTGTGGTTAAAAAAACAAAACATGGAACTCGAATCAATTTTACTTCCCGGGATAGAAGATAAACGTCCCCTCGTAATCGCCGGCCCCTGTTCAGCCGAAACAGAAGAACAGGTGATGGCGACCGCCCGCAAACTGCACAGTATGGGTATCAAGATTTTTCGTGCAGGTATCTGGAAACCCCGTACCAAACCCGGAGGCTTTGAAGGCATTGGTGCCGAAGGGCTACCCTGGCTGAAAAGAGTGAAGGAAGAGTTAGGCATGTACATCGCTACCGAAGTTGCCACTGCCAAACATGTGCGTGAGGCACTTGCAGCCGATATCGACATCATTTGGGTGGGAGCCCGCACAACTGCCAATCCTTTTGCCGTACAGGAAATTGCTGATGCGCTGGAAGGTACCGACATCCCTGTATTGATAAAAAATCCCGTTAACCCCGATCTCGATTTGTGGATAGGTGCCATCGAAAGAATTTACAATGCCGGGGTGCGTAAAATCGGTGCCATACATCGCGGTTTCAGCAGTTACGACAAAAAGATTTATCGCAACCTGCCTCAGTGGCATATCCCCATTGAGCTGCACCGTCAGCTTCCCAATTTGCCCATCATTTGCGACCCGAGTCATATCGGCGGAAAAAGAGAACTGGTTGCCCCGCTTTGTCAACAGGCCATGGACCTGAACTTCAATGGTTTGATAGTTGAAACGCATGTAAATCCTGAAAAAGCATGGAGCGATGCAACCCAACAGGTAACGCCTGAAGTGCTCGATTTCATTTTAGGCACATTGGTTATCAGGGATACCAATCAGACTACTGAAAATCTGTCCACTTTGCGCCGCCAAATCGACGAACTCGACAATAATCTGCTCGAATTGCTGGCAAAACGCATGCGGGTTTCCAAAGAAATTGGTCAATATAAAAAAGAACATAACATGCCGATTTTGCAGGAACAACGCTACGACGAAATCCTGCAGAAACGTATCTCTCAGGCCGAAAGTATGGGTATGCAGGGTGAGTTTATGAAGGCTGTTCTGGTGGCTATTCACGAGGAATCGGTGCGCCATCAGATGGAGGTAATGAAGTCTTAATTTGGAAATATTGCACATTTTGTGTAATTTTGTGCCGAAATTCTGACCGGAATGAACAATTTCATCCTGAAAACAGTTTATTTACGGAACAGGTAAAATCTAAAAAATGGCTTATAATTTATTAAAAGGTAAAAAAGGTATTATTTTCGGAGCCCTGAACGACATGTCGATTGCATGGAAAGTGGCTGAAAAATGTGTTGAAGAAGGTGCTACGGTTACATTGACCAATACTCCGCTTGCGATTCGCATGGGTACGGTTGGCGAACTGGCTGAAAAACTGAACGTGAAATTAATTCCGGCTGATGCAACCAGCGTGGAAGATCTGGAAATTGTGTTTAAAGAATCCATGGAAGCGCTTGGCGGAAAGGTTGATTTTGTGCTGCACTCCATTGGTATGTCGCCCAATGTACGCAAGAAACGTACATACGATGATCTGGATTATAATCTGCTGGATCAAACGCTGAATATTTCAGCAATTTCTTTCCACAAGATGATTCAGGTGGCCAAGAAATTGAACGCCGTGAGTGATTGGGGTTCTATCTTAGCGCTTTCTTATGGGGCTGCGCAACGTACCATGTATGGTTATAATGACATGGCCGATGCCAAAGCCATGCTCGAGTCTATTGCCCGTAGTTTTGGTTATATTTATGGTCGCGAACACAATGTGCGCATCAACACCATTTCGCAATCTCCTACCATTACCACTGCAGGTAGCGGTATCAAAGGTTTCGATTCGTTGGTGGATTTCTCCGAAAGGATGTCGCCGCTTGGCAATGCTACAGCCGACGAATGTGCCGACTATTGTGTGGTGATGTTCAGCGATTTAACGAAGAAAGTTACCATGCAGAATCTTTTCCACGATGGAGGCTATTCCAGTATGGGTATGAGTTACCGCGCCATGGAGCAGTATATCAAAAGTTTCGAAGGAATCAAAGACGAACAGGGTAATATCATATACGGTTAAATCCCGGATAAAATTTTTTTAAAAAGGTGCTCTGGATTTTTTAATTCAGGGCATTTTTTTTCTCCAGCTCCAAAACCCTACTCCCGCCATCACGGTATACACCACAAATAATATCGCCGTCGGATATAACTCCCGGTAAAAATACAGGCCTGCTGATACGGCATCCACCACAATCCACAACAACCAGTGTTCAATGTATTTTCTGGCCAGCATCCAGGTTGCGGTGATGCTCAGGGCTGTTGTAAAGGAATCCCAGGCGGGGAGGGGAGAGTCGGTGAGTTTGCTCAGAATGAAATAGTAAATGAAAAAGAGTGCGGTTGTAGCCAGCAAAATTACAATCCAGGGTAAAACAGGGGTTCTTCTGATTACAAATGCTTTGCCCTGTGGTGTCTTTCCTTTTTGCCAGCTGAACCAGCCGAAAACGCTGATTGCCAGATAGTAAAACTGCAACGACATATCAGCATAGAATTTACTTTGGTAAAATACCACGATGTAGAAGGCCGAACAGAGAAATCCGAAAATCCACAAACTGCTTTTTTGCCGGATCGACAGATATAAGTATATCAGACTGAGTATTGCCCCGATGAGTTCAACCGCATGCAGCCTGATATAGGATATTATCATGTCCATCCTTCCTGAAATATTATTTTAGTTCAGAATTTTATCGTACGCACTGTTTTTACTCAGGATTTCGATGGCTTTTTGCAATGCTTCATTTTCTCCGTCCATAATTCTGTAGTATTCGGTCATCGACCAGATATCCCGGGCAATCAACGCTTTTAACTGCAGATTAATCAGGGGCAGGGATTTCTTCAGGATTTCATCTGTATAAGTGATTTTTTCTTTATCCGCCTGCATTTTTAGTTTTGATATTTCCGATTCGGGTATTTGAAACTTTTTCTCAAAGTTCTCAAATGTGGGATAGTCGTTTTTCAATGCCGAACGGTTTTCATCAATATACTGCACTACAATTTTGTTGATGATGCCCCTGGCAACTGTTTTCCGGTGGAAATCGGTATACCGGGTTGTATCCAGCGGTATAAAAATATCCGGCATGATGCCGCCGCCACCGTAAACTGTCCTTTTTAACCGGAGGGTCTGATATTTAAGCGAATCGGGAAAATGAATCGAATCTTTGTTGATTAACTCTCCGTGTTTAAAACGTTCTTCTAATTCTTTGTGATATTTATCCACCCCGTCTTTGTAAGGCTTTTGAATCGACCTGCCGGTGGGGGTGTAGTATCTTGCAGTGGTAAGCCTGAGCATGGATCCATCTGTCAGTGGAATTTGCCGTTGTACCAGTCCCTTTCCAAAGGTTCTCCTGCCAATCACAATACCTCTGTCCCAGTCCTGTATGGCTCCCGATACAATTTCACTGGCCGATGCGGAATATTCATCCACCAAAACAATGAGTTTTCCTTGCTCAAAACCACCCAGCGCACTTGCTTTGGCAATGGATTTGCTTTGTTTCAATCCCTGGGTATATACCACCAGTTTATCGCGGTCTAAAAATTCATCCGACATGTCAACAGCAGCATTCAGATATCCGCCACCATTGCCCTGCAGGTCGAGGATTAACTTTTTCATGCCGGAGTCTTTCAACTTCAGGATGGCTGCACTGAATTCATCAGCCGTGGTGCTTCCGAAATTATTAACTTTGATATAACCGATTTCTGAACTGAGCATGTAGGTCGCATCCACACTGTTCACCGGAATTTTATCCCGGATAATTTTAAAGAGGATTAATTCGGGAAAGCCTTTTCTTTGCATCTTCACCTGTACTTCTGTGCCCCTGGGTCCGCGCAGTTTTTTTATCACATCCGGATTTTTTATTTTAACTCCGGCAACCAAATTGTCATTGATGTAAATAATTCTGTCGCCGGGCAAAATTCCTACTTTCTCTGCCGGGGTGGCGGTGACTGTCTGTACCACCAGAATCGTATCTTCAAAAATTTGAAACTGAATGCCTACGCCATCGAAACTGCCTTCTAAGGGCTCATTCACCCGCTCAACTTCTTCTTTGGGGATGTAAGACGAATGCGGATCGAGCTCCTTCAGACTGGCTTCAATGGCTGCTTCCACAATTTTTTTCTGTGGAACACTGTCGACATACAAACTATTGATGACCTGAAAAACATTGTTAAGTTTCATGATTTCAGGACTTAATTTGAACTGAGATTGGGCAATGCCGGTGCTGATAAATATTAATAGAAATATATGAAAACGTTTCATGCGGAAAAAATTATATCATAAAAAAATAAACATTTTAAAACCCGTTTGTAAAGTCAATATAACATGACCTGTACAATTTGACCTGCAAAATTAATAAATATCTGATAAAAGGCGTGGAAATTAGGTTTTTTTACCACAAAAGGCACAAAAGGAAGACTAAGAAATCACAAAAGATTAAAATAATTTAACGAATTTGATTTATGTTTATCTTCAGGCGTTTAGTAGAAACCGCATTAAGTATTGTCATTCAGAGCGAAACGAAGAATATATTTGATTTCAACTCATATATTTCCTTTTGTGATCCCTTAGTCTTCCTTTTGTGCCTTTTGTGGTTCAATACAATTATTTGCATACCAGCTCATTTACCAAAAATCAAACCAGGTGCACTAAAATCATCAATATCACATTGTTTGATTTCCGCAATTTGCGCATAAACAACAGATAAGTCTGCTTCCGATTCATCTGTTTCAATTAAAATGCGGTCGACAGGCGTTACAGCCACACTTGCAGCATTAAACTGCGGACCAAAGGAAAGATGAAACCCTTCCCGAAGTAATTGCTGTGCCAGTTCAGGTTTGCCGCGAAAGCCATGAATAATTTTCGGAAAGCTAAAGGGATTCGTTCTGAAAATCTGAATCAGTTCATTGTAAAAGCCCACACAGTGGATAATCAGTGGTTTCTTCAGGATAGAAGCCAGTTCAATTTGTTTGATGAAAATTCCGGTTTGAATTTCTTCAGATGCCATCGCATATTTGTCGAGTCCGCACTCGCCTATCCCAACCATTTGCCTGAATGTCATCAGAATAGCCAGATTTTCCATCCATTTTTCCTCATAAGCTCCGGCATCCCATGGATGAATGCCCGCGGTAAACCGGATATTCGGACCGTGAGGCAAACTCAGCGCCTGATTGTTGATGCTGATGTTACAAATGGTGATAACTTCTGTAGAAAATATCTGATGGGCGTGTGCGTTAATGAGCATGCTTTCCTGATGGTTAATATATCTTATTTCATAACAAAGATAGCAAATTCCACTGATTTTTTGTAACTTTGCATCCCTTTATTTATAATTAATCAAAATAGTAGTATTTAATAAAAAACAAAAATATGAATTCACTGGAATTATTCAGTAATCTGCCTTACAAAGTGGCAGATATGTCTTTAGCAGCTTTCGGAAGAAAAGAAATCGAACTTGCTGAGAAAGAAATGCCGGGTCTGATGGCACTTCGTGCTAAATTTGGTGCGCAAAAACCGCTGAAAGGTGCCCGCATCATGGGATCATTGCATATGACGATTCAAACTGCCGTATTGATAGAAACGCTTACCGAACTTGGTGCTGAGGTGCGTTGGTGCAGTTGTAATATTTATTCCACCCAGGATCATGCTGCTGCTGCCATTGCTGCTGCGGGTATTCCGGTTTTTGCCTGGAAGGGTGAAACTCTGGAAGAATACTGGTGGTGTACCTTGCAGGCGCTCACTTTCGAAGGTCATCAGGGTCCGACAGTGATTGTGGATGACGGGGGCGATGCAACCATGATGATTCATGTGGGTGTGGATGCAGAAAAAGATGCTTCGGTTTTAGACAAGGTGGTTGAGGTTGAGGATGAAAGAGAATTGTTCTCCATCCTGAAAAAGGTTTTGAAGGAAGATGAGTCTATCTGGTCGCGCATGGCTCCGGGAATCCGGGGTGTTTCCGAAGAAACTACTACCGGCGTTCACCGCTTGTATCAGATGATGGAAGAGGGTAAACTTTTATTCCCGGCTTTCAATGTAAACGATTCTGTAACCAAATCGAAATTCGATAATTTGTATGGTTGTCGCGAATCGCTGGCCGATGGTATCAAACGGGCTACCGACCTCATGCTTGCCGGTAAGGTGGTGGTGGTTTGTGGTTATGGCGATGTTGGTAAGGGTTCTGCCAAGTCGATGAAGGCTTATGGTGCGCGGGTTTTGGTGACTGAAATCGACCCGATTTGTGCCCTGCAGGCTTCCATGGAAGGTTTCGAGGTATGCACGGTGGAAGATGCACTGGCCGAAGGCAATGTGTATGTAACCACTACCGGTAACAAAGATATCATCCGCATCGAACATATGGAGAAAATGAAGGATGGTGCCATCGTTTGTAATATCGGTCATTTCGATAATGAAATTCAGGTGGAGAAACTTAAAAAATATCCGGGTATTCAGGTTGTTAATATCAAACCTCAGGTTGATAAATATATCTTCCCGAATGGTAACAGCTTGCTGCTGCTGGCCGATGGTCGTTTGGTAAACCTGGGTTGCGCTACCGGTCACCCTTCTTTTGTGATGAGTAATTCTTTCACCAACCAAACGCTGGCGCAGATCGAACTTTTCACCAAGGATTATCCGGTGGATGTGTATCGTTTGCCAAAACATCTGGACGAAGAGGTTGCCCGTTTACACCTGGAACAATTAGGCGTGAGACTTACCAAACTGACTCCGGAACAGGCTGCGTACATCGGCGTGGATGAAAATGGTCCGTACAAACCGGAACATTACCGCTATTAATCCGATATAATGATTGAAACGTGGTGTGTACTGCGTCTCGGTAAAAATGAACGGGGATGATATGATGCAACATATCATCCTCTTTTTGCATCCTGTAAATTGTGAAGAAAATTGTATCTTTAAACCCAAAATATTTTTAATATGAAATCACTGCTCTATTTACTGCTACCGGCATTTTTACTGGTAGCCTGCGACGAAAACATTGTTATTAAAGAAGGTCAGCCTATTCCCCTGAAAGCAGGCATGGATAAAAAGGTTCAACAGGATAATGCTTTCAGTTTCGAATTGTTGCGTCAGGTGATTGCCACCTCGACCGACAAAAATGTGTTTATTTCTCCCCTCAGTGTGAGTATTGCTTTGGGTATGGCCCGCAATGGCGCTGATACGGAAACGCTCAGGGAAATGGAAAAAGCACTGAAGATGTCGGGTATGACTGATGAACAAATCAATGAATACTACAAAATCATGCTGGAATCTTTGCCGGGGGTTGATGAATCTACAAAACTGAATATCGCCAATTCGCTTTGGTACAGGATTGGTTTTCCGGTGAAAGAACCGTTTTTGCAAATCAATAAGGATTATTTCAATGCTGAAGTGCGGGGACTGGATTTCTCTAAAGAATCGGCTGTTGATGTCATCAACGATTGGTGTGCCGAAAAAACCAATGATTTGATTAAAAAACCTTTGGATAAAATCTCTTCCGATGCCATGCTTTATTTAATCAATGCGATTTATTTCAAAGGGGTGTGGAGTCAGAAATTCGACAAGAGAAAAACTTACGAATCGGATTTTACGACCGAAACGGGTGCCATCAATAAGGTGAATATGATGAATATGAAGGATACTTTTCCTTATGCCGAAGATGATATGGCACAGTATCTGGATATGCCTTACGGCAATAAGGCTTTCAGTATGACGGTTATTCTGCCCAAAACAGGAAAAACGACTGCCGGTGTGTTGAAAGAACTGGATCAGGATAAATGGAATGAAATTACCGCTATGTTGCATACCAGGGAGGTGCAGGTTTCTTTCCCGCGCTTTAAGGTTCAGAATAAATTTGAACTGAAAACCCCGATGATGAACATGGGCATGAAGCTTGCTTTTACCGATATTGCTGATTTTTCACGCATTTCTGATATTGATTTGCTCATTTCCAGAATTATTCACAGTACTTATTGTGAAGTAAATGAAGAGGGTACAGAGGCTGCTGCTGTTACCATCATTGAGATGGAACTGACTTCCATGCCGATGATTCCATACTTTACCGCCGATCGTCCGTTTATTTTTGTAATCAGGGAAAAGAGTTCGGGTGTAATTTTATTCACTGCAAAAATGGGAAGTGTGGAGAAATACTGATATTTTTTGTAAATTTGCGTTTTAATACTAAAAAATACGCAATGAACAAAATTGTCAGCAAGGAATATTTCTCCGAGAAAGTTATTAAATACGAAGTTGAAGCACCGCTGATTGCCAAATCGCGAAAAGCAGGGCATTTTGTAATCGTCAGGGTTGGCCAGAAAGGCGAAAGAATACCGCTGACGATTGCCGATGCTGATATTACCAAAGGTACCATTACCCTGGTTGTGCAACAGATGGGCGTTTCGTCGTCGAAACTGGCTCATTTAGAGGTGGGCGACGAAATAACCGACCTGGTTGGCCCGCTCGGGAAAGCCACGCACATTGAAAATTTCGGAACAGTGGTTTGTGCCTGCGGTGGTGTGGGTACTGCTCCCATGATGCCCATTGTGGCTGCCCTCAAAGCTGCCGGCAACCGGGTAATCACCATCCTTGCTGCCCGTACCAAAGATTTGGTTATCCTCGAGGAACAAATGAAAAAGCACTCCGATGAGGTGATTGTCATGACCGATGACGGGTCTTATGGCAACAAAGGCCTCGTTACGCAGGGTGTGGAATCGGTGATTAAACGTGAAAAGGTTGACTTGTGTGTCACCATCGGACCGGCTGTGATGATGAAATTCGTCAGCAAACTTACCAAAGAATACGAAATTCCTACCGTGGCATCCCTGAATACCATCATGGTGGATGGAACGGGTATGTGTGGCGCCTGCAGGGTAACGGTTGGCGGAAAGGTGAAGTTTGTTTGTGTCGATGGACCCGAATTCGATGCACATCTGGTGGATTTCGACGAAATGCTGATGAGACTTAGCGGTTACCGCGACATGGAAAGGGAAGATATGGAGCGCTTTGAATGCAAATCAGGCGATTAAAAACATTTTCTCTCAATTTAATTCAATATTACATCAAACACACATTATATTATGCTGAATCTTGCCGAAGAAAGAGCCATGCCCTGGAGAGCTGATCTCCGTGCTTCCATGAAAGCCAAAGAACGTACGGATATTCCAAGGGTACACATGCCCGAACTGGATGCTGTTATCCGCAGTCGCAATAACGAGGAAGTAAACTTAGGTTTAACGGCCGAACAGGCCATGCAGGAGGCAAAAAGATGTCTCGATTGTGCCAATCCAACTTGTATGGAGGGTTGTCCGGTGAGCGTCTACATTCCTAAATTTGTAAAACAGATCGAAACGGGCGATTTCTTAGCTGCTGCTGCTACCCTGAAACAGACTTCTGCACTTCCCGCGGTATGTGGGCGTGTTTGTCCGCAGGAAAAACAATGCGAAGCGCTGTGTATTCATACCAAAATGAAGAAGGAATCGGTTGCCATTGGTCACCTCGAACGCTTTGCAGCGGATTACGAAAGACTCAGCGGTAAAATTTCGGTGCCTGAACGTGCGCCTGCCAACGGAAAGAAGATTGCTGTGGTGGGTTCAGGTCCTGCCGGTTTATCTTTCGCCGGCGATATGGCTAAGCTGGGCTACGATGTGACTGTTTTCGAAGCGCTGCACGAAATCGGGGGTGTTTTGAAATATGGTATTCCCGAATTCCGTCTTCCCAATGATATTGTGGATGTGGAAATTGATAACCTGCGCGCCATGGGCGTGAAATTCTTACACAACTGCATCGTGGGTAAAACCATTTCGGTGGATGATTTGAAGGAGGATGGATATCAGGGTATTTTTGTGGGTAGCGGTGCCGGATTGCCCCGTTTTATGAGTATCAAAGGGGAGAATCTGGTCGGTGTAATGTCGTCCAACGAATACCTCACCCGGGTGAATCTGATGTATGCTGCCGATCCTGAGTCGGATACGCCGGTTTTCCTCGGTAAGAAAGTTGCTGTGATTGGTGGCGGAAATACGGCCATGGACTCGGTTCGTACTGCCCGCCGTTTGGGTGCCGAAAGGGCTATCATCGTTTACAGACGTTCGGAAGAGGAAATGCCTGCCCGCCTGGAGGAGGTGAAACATGCCAAAGAGGAGGGCATCGAATTTATGACCCTGCGAAATCCGATAGAATTTACCGGCAATGCGTTTGGCCGTGTTACGGGCATGATTTTACAGGTGATGGAACTGGGCGAACCGGATGCATCGGGTCGCCGGTCGCCGGTTGAAGTGCCGGGACAAACCGAGTTTTTCGAAGTCGACGAGGTAATCGTGAGTGTGGGTGTTTCTCCAAATCCACTG